>CAIYZX010000359.1 GCA_903930745.1 uncultured Chloroflexota bacterium
ATCCTGGTCCTGGAGCCGTACGACCACGACGACCGCCTGGACGCCGAAGCCGAGGACCGGCTCTGGCGCCTGGTCCAGGCCGCGTTCCGCGAGCGCCGCAAGATGCTCCACAACGTGCTCTCGCGCCAGCTGCCCATCTCGTCCGACCGCGTGGACGCGGCGCTGGCCGCCGTGGGCATTGCCCCGGACCGCCGGCCGCAGACCGTGGCCGTGGGGGAGTGGCTCGCGCTCGCCGAGGCGCTGGGCGACATCCCGGACGCCCGGTAGGGCCCCCGCGTCCCGCCCGAAGCCTGCCGATGACCGCCCGATGACCGCCCGATGACCGCCGATCCCACCCGCGCCCTCGCACCCGTCGTCCGTCTCGCACCGGCGAAGGTCAACCTCACCCTCGCCGTCCTGGGCACGCGCCCGGACGGGTTCCACGCCCTCCACAGCGTCTTCGTCCCGGTGGACCTCGCGGACCGGCTCTCCGTCGCGGTCCTCCCGCCCGGGGCCAAGGACATCCTCCACGTCGATGGTCACGACGCCGGCCCCACGGAGGACAACCTCGTCCTGCGGGCCATCCGCGCCGCCCGCGAGGCCGCCCGGCCCGAGTGGGGCCGCCCCGAGCCGCCACCCGCCCTCGCCGCGCGCCTGGAGAAGCGGATCCCGGTGGCGGCGGGCCTCGCAGGCGGCTCGTCCGATGCCGCCGCCGCGCTGGACGCCGCGCTCGAGGCCTGGGGCGTCACCCTGGACGCCTCCACCCGCCACGACGTGGCCGCCCGCCTGGGCTCCGATGTCCCGTTCTTCGCCGTGGGCGGCCCCGCGCTCATCGAGGGCCGGGGCGAGCAGCTGACGCCGCTCCCGTGGCTCCGCGGTGACCTCGCCGGCGGTGACCGGCCCGGACTCCTGCTCGTCACACCGTCCTGTGGCGTCTCCACACCGGCCGCCTACCGCGCCTGGGACGAGGGGGCGCGGGTGCCGGGCGGCGCCGCCCGCATGGCGTCGCTGCACCTCGCCGAGGAGCTGCGCAAGGGCATCCTTGGCGTCGCGGACCTGGTCACGAGGGCGTCCGTCCTCGCCGCCGCCAACGACCTCGCTCCCGCAGCAGCGGTGGTGGAGCCCGGCCTGGTCCCGTTCAAGCGGGCGCTCCTGCGGCTGCTTGGCCGCCCGGTTGGCGTGTCCGGCTCCGGGCCCACCCACTGGGCGCTCTATCCTTCGCATGCCGAGGCGCAGGTGGCGGCGGACCTGGTCCGCGCGGCCGTGGCCCGCGGCGATGTCGTCGCACCCGGCCCGCGCGAGCCCTTCGTGGCCGCCGTCCGCATCCTCGCCCCCGCCCGAGCCACCAAGGGAGACAGCGCATGAGCCGCACCGTCGTCGCCACCACGAACGCCCCGGCCGCCATCGGCCCGTACAGCCAGGCCATCGCCCTGGACGGCCTTGTCTTCACCAGCGGCCAGCTGGGCCTCGATCCGGCAACCGGCGAGTTCGTTCCGGGTGGCGCCGCAGAGCAGGCGGAGCAGGTGCTGAGGAACCTGGGCGCCGTCCTCGAGGCCGCAGGCAGCTCCTTCGACGACGTGGTCAAGGTGACGATCTTCCTCGCCGACATGGCGGACTTCGCCGCCGTGAACGGGGTCTACACGCGCTTCATGCCCACCCCGCCGCCCGCCCGCTCCACCGTCGCGGTGGCCGGGCTGCCCAAGGCGGCGCTGGTGGAGATGGACGCGGTGGCCGTCCGCCGGTAGGCGCCCGCACCGGAGAGGTTCCAGGGGTGCGGGGCGGGCAGCGCGATGGTGGTTTGACACCCCCGCGGACCCGCCCCAGAATCCCCGCCCACAGATGAACAAGCACGACACCTCCTCGGGCGCAGGCGCCCCTCCACCTCCACAGACCGCGACCGTGGCCCCTCGGCGGCACGCCAGGTGAGCCCGTCGCGCTCTCGCGGTGCCCCGCGCCGCTCCACCGCCGTGGTCCTTGCCGCGGGCCTGGGCACGCGGATGAAGTCCTCCGCCCCCAAGGTCCTCCACCGGCTGTGCGGTCGCGCAATCGTTGACTACGTCCTTGACGCCGCCATCGAGGCCACGGGCTCCCGCCCGCTCGTCATCTACTCGCCGGCCACGGAGGGCGTCCGCGACCACGTGAGCGAGCGCGCGGACACCGCCCTGCAGGCTTCCCCGCGGGGCACGGGCGACGCGCTCCGGTCCGCCGTGGCGGCCCTCCCCGCGGACGTGGACGAGGTGGTGGTCCTCTCGGGTGACGTGCCGCTGGTCCGCGCGGACCTGGTGGCCGCCCTCATGGAGGCACGCGCGATGGACGCCGCCGCCATGGCGCTGGTCGCGGTGGACGCCATCGACCCAACGGGTCTCGGCCGCGTGGTCCGCAACGAGGCGGGCACAGTGGAGCGGATCGTGGAGGACAAGGACGCCACGGACGACGAGCGCGGGATCAGCGAGATCAACGCGGGCCTCTACGCCTTCGATGCGGCGTGGCTCAGGCGCAGGATCGCGGACCTGCATCCCTCCCCGGTGACGGGCGAGCTGTACCTCACGGACCTCGTGGCGATGGCCCGTGCAGACGGGCGGCTGGTGGGCGTGCTGGACGTCGAGGACGACGGCCGCCTCATGGGCATCAACGACCGCAGCCAGCTCGCGCGCGCCGAGTGGGACATGCGCGTGGAGATGAACGACCGCTGGATGAAGGCGGGCGTCACGATGCAGGACCCCTCCACGGTCTACCTGGACTTCGGCGTGGAGCTGAGCGTGGACGTGGTGCTGGAGCCCAACGTGATCCTCCGCGGGACCACGAAGGTGGGCGAGCGCACGCGCATCGGCGCGGGCTCCCAGGTCTTCGACTCCGTCATCGGCCCGGACTGCGTTGTCTGGGCGAGCGTCGTGGAGCGGAGCACGGTGGAGGACCACGTCACCATCGGCCCGTTCAGCCACCTGCGCCCGGGTGCGCACGTGGGCCGGCGCAGCGAGATCGGCAACTACGCCGAGATCAAGAACAGCCGCCTGGGCGAGCATGTTCGCCAGCACCACACGAGCTACCTCGGCGACGCCGAGGTGGGCGACGACGTGAACGTGGGCGCGGGCACCATCACCGCCAACTACGACGGCGTGCGCAAGCACAGGACCGTCATCGGCAAGCGCGTCTTCCTTGGCGTTGACACCATGCTGCGGGCCCCGCTCGTGCTGGGCGATGACGCGAAGACCGGCGCCGGCGCCGTGGTCACGAGGGACGTGCCCGCGGGCAAGCTCGCGGTGGGCATGCCCGCCCGCATGCGCGACCCGAAGTCCATCCCGCCGAAGGACGCCCCGGCGCCCGATGGCGAGGCCCCCGCGCAGTGAGCGCACCGTTCGGCGAGATCCTGTTCCTTGTCATCCTGACGATCCTCGAGGGCTTCTTCGTCGCAGGCGAGATCGCGCTCGTCTCCATCCGCCGCAGCCGCGTGGAGCAGCTGGTGGACGAGGGCAAGCCCGGCGCGCGGCGCGTGCAGCGCCTGCTTGACGACCCCAGCCGGTTCCTCGCGGTCTGCCAGCTGGGCCTCACGGTCATCGGCTTTCTTGCCTCCGCGTACGCCGCCGTGAGCCTCAGCCAGGGCTTCGCCACCCTCCTCGAGTCCGGCGGCATGGACGCCTCCACGGCGGACCTCGTGTCGCTGGTGGTCGTCACCGTGATCCTGGCACTCTTCACGATCGTCTTCGCGGAGCTGGTCCCCAAGACCCTGGCCCTGGCACACCCGGAGCGGTTCGCGCTGGTGCTCGCCGCCCCCTTGGACGTCCTCGCCCGCATCCTCCGTCCCGTGGTGGCGGTCCTGACGGCGTTCACCCGCGCCGTGACCCGCACGCTGGGCGCGGACCTCAACGTGGAGGCCCAGATCACCGCGGAGGAGCTCCGCCTCATCGTGGAGCGCGGCGGCGAGCAGGGGATCCTGGAGGCCGAGGAGGAGCAGATGATCAACGCGGTCATCGAGCTTGGCGGCCGGCGCGTCCACGAGGTCATGGTCCCGCGTGTCCAGATCGTGGCGCTCTCGGCTTCCGCCACCTTCGACGCCGCGATCGACACCGTGGTGGCCGAGGGCCACTCGCGCGTCCCCGTCTACGAGTCGTCCGTGGACGAGGTGGTGGGCATCCTGTATGCGAAGGACCTGCTGCCCTTCCTGAAGTCATCCGCCGTCAACCGGCCGGAGCTGCGCTCGCTGCTGCGCACGCCGGTGTTCGTTCCCGAGTCCATGTCCATCGACGACCTGCTGCACGAGCTGCAGCGGCGCAAGGTCCACATCGCCATCGTGCTCGACGAGTACGGCGGCACCGCGGGCCTCGTGACCATCGAGGACCTCCTCGAGGAGATCGTGGGCGAGATCCAGGACGAGTACGACGAAGAGGAGCCCCTCGTGGAGCGCCTCGCCGAGGGCCGCGTCCGCGTGGACGGCCGTGCGTCCGTGGACGAGCTGTCCGAGCTCTGGGACGACCTCAGGCTGGAGCTCGAGGATGACGACGAGTACGACACCGTTGGCGGGCTCGTGTACCACCGGATCGGCGGCATCCCGCAGCCGGGCGACGAGCTGCGCGAGGGCGGCCTGCGGATCACCGTGGAGTCCACGGATGGCCGGCGTGTCGCCAAGGTGATGGTGGTGCGCGAGCGGACCGTCGAGGACGAGTCCGCGCCGGAGGGCGAGGAGGAGCGCTAGCTCCGTCTCCGCCGGGCCCCCATACGCCCAGCCCTGCCCCCGGGCAGCCTAGGCGCTGATCACCGCGTGCATGATCGCCACGAGCTTCTCGCGGGATGCCTCGTCCACCACGGTCAGGCTGTTGATGGCCGCGATCGCCGCGTCGCGGTGGCGGTGGGCCTCCGTTCGCGTGAACGTGTCCGCGCCGGCGCGCTCCAGGATGGCCACGGTCTCCGCGATCTCCTCGGCGGACGGCTCATCCACAGCCTTGAGCTCGCGCAGACGGGCCAGGTCCGCGGGTGCCGCGTGCTCCAGCGCGTACAGGATGGGCAGCGTCTGCTTGTGGCGAGCGATGTCCATCGGCACCTTGCCGGTCTTGGCCTCCACGCCCCAGATGCCCAGCAGGTCGTCGTTGAGCTGGAAGGCGAGGCCCAGGGACCAGCCGAAGGCGCGATACCCGGCGATGACCGCCTCGTCGTCCGTGGCGAGCAGCGCGCCCGCCTCGATGGACGCCGAGATGAGGGCCGCGGTCTTGCGGCCGATCATGTCGAAGTAGAGGGCCACGTTCATGGGCTGGCCCTGCGTGGACGTGGCGATGTCGATGTACTGGCCCTCGCACAGGAGGACGCAGGTCTCGTCGTACAGGCGCATCAGGCGCAGAACCCTGGTGTCCGAGAACCCGAGGTCCGTGAGGCGGTGCAGCGCGATGCGGCTGAGCGAGAAGATCAGGTCGCCGGTGTTGATCGCCTGCGGCACGCCGTGGATGGACCAGAGCGTGGGCCGGTGGCGGCGCTCCACGTCCCCGTCCTCGATGTCGTCGTGGACCAGGCTGAAGTTGTGGCCCAGCTCCACGGCGGCGGCGCCGGGCAGCGCGCGCTCGTGCTCGCCGGTGATTGACTGGTACGCGAGCAGGCCCAGCAGCGGGCGCATGCGCTTGCCGCGCGGCCCCTCGGAGCCGTCCAGGCCCAGGTGGTAGCGGATCATCTCGTAGACGCCAACCGTGGACGCATCGCGGTCGCGGACGACGCCCAGGATCTCGGCCTCGGTGTCCGCCAGGAGCTGGTTCAGGTCGATGTCACGGGATACGGTCATGGCAGGGGAGTGTACGACGTCCGACGATTACCTGTTCGCCCGAAGTAGCCTGTTGGATCTGCTGCGAGGGATTGCCCCCCGGAGGGTATGCCCTTGATCCGCCCGGCCCTTCCGCCATGGGTGTGCATCGATCACGCTGCCGAGACTGGCGGCCGCACCGGATCTCGGCCGGATGTGCCCGCCGGCGGTGGAGGAATGGCGTGGCCACCTGGGGGGACCATGGCATCACGGTCTCCGTGATCGTACCCGCGTGGAACGTTGCGCCCTGGCTTGGCGAGTGCCTGGCGTCCGTTGAGGCGCAGACCCTGGGCGTGGAGCGGCTGGAGCTCATCGCGGTGGACGACGGCTCCACCGACGGCACGGAGCACGCCCTGGATCTGTTCGCGGAGCATCGGCCGTGGGTCCGCGTGATCCATCAGCCCAACTCCGGCGGCCCGGGTGCGCCGCGCAACGCCGGGATCGATGTCGCCCGTGGACGGTACATCCACTTTCTCGATGCGGATGACTACCTTGCTCCGGACGCGCTTGAGCGGATGCTGGAGCTCGCGGAACGCAACGGGTCCGACATCGTGATCGGACGGATCGTTGGCGTGGAGGGACGGGCGACACCGGATGGGGTCAGGCTCGCCCGTACCATCGACCGCGCCGACCTCTCGGTCTACAGCGGCTCCGCCAACGTGCTGAAGCTGTTTCGCGCCGGGTTCATCAGGGAGGCCGGTGTCCGGTTTGCCGCCGGCGTCGGGCTCGGCGAGGACGGAGACTTCATGGGTCGCCTGGCTCCGGGGGCCCGCGTGGTCTCGATCCTTGGCGGCGCTCCCACCTACTTCTCTCGCCGCAGAGCGGGCAGCCAGACAATGGTCGGCGCGCCTCGCTCCGAGCTGATGGGGTGGGCGGCCCGGATCGAGGAGTGCCGGATCCTGCCGCTGGCCGAGCGCGTGCCGCCCGGTCGCAGGCGCGAGCAGCTGCTCCGTCAGATGCTGATGCGGGTGGCAGACAGGTTCGAGGAGCGCTGGATGGCCCTTGGTCCGGAGGACCGGGCCATGGCGTTCGGCAGTGCCGCCGGCGTCATGCAGCGCTGGGGGACGCCGTGGATCGTGGCATCGCTGCCACCGCGGACGCGGATCCGCGCGTGGTGCCTGCAGCAGGGACTCCAGCGGGCCATGGAGGACGTCGCCACGGCCCGCGTTGACGTGGTGTTCAACAGCCCGCACGTGGAGGCGGGTCGCATCTTCGCCGCGTACCCGCACTTCCGCGACCCGCTCAAGATCCCGGACCACGTCTTCGACATCACGGACCGCGTCTGGCTGGAGGCGTCCGTGCAGCGCGCCGGTGTGCATGGAACCCGGGTCGTCCTGGCCGGGGCGGCACACCTCACCACGGTCAGTGGACGCCCCAGGGTTGCGCTCCGCCGGTGGCCGGTGGGGCCCACGCTGGAGGCCGCCGTGGTCGTGACTCCCACACCCGGCCTCCGCGACTCGTGCAGGGCGTACCCGCAGGCCGGCTATGTCGTGGACGCCGACATCGGAGGTCTCGACCACGGGTCACCCCTGGACCCCGGGACGTGGGAGATCCTGCTGGGCGCGGAGGTTCCCGGGGTGGTCCGCTGGAAGCCGGCCATCGCGCCGCGTGGCTGGTCTCCGGTGGATGCGGGCCCAGCGCCGGCTTCGTCTTCGTGCCGGCTTGTCCGGCTCCGGGACGGGCGACTGCGCCTGCGCGTTGGCCGGAGCGGCGTGCTGGAGCGCCTGACCGTCATGCTCGAGGTTGGGGGCATCGGGCTCGCCGGGGCGCGTGGCCGCGCTGTTGCCGCCGTGGTCTCGCTGGTCCAGCGCTTCGGCGCTGGCCAGGCGCTGCTGATGCGGTTGGGCATGCGCTACCGCCGGCTGGCCCAGGAGCTCCACGAGGGCTGACGGACCGGGTGCCACCCGGCCTGCGCGCGCTTGCAATGGTGGAGTGCTACCGTCCGGGCGTGCCTGCTCCCCGCCGCTACGTCACCGATGCCATCGTCCTCTCCCGGTTCGACCTGGGCGAGGCGGACCGCGTCCTGACGCTGATCACGCCCTCGCTGGGCAAGATCAAGGCCATCGCCAAGGGGATCCGCCGGCCGTCCAGCCGCCTGGGCGGGAGCCTGGAGCCCTTCGCGGAGCTCAACGTGGCGCTCGCGCGGGGACGCACCTTCGACGTGGTGACCGAGGTCCGCGTTGGTCATGCCTGGCTCCGCCTCCGCGACAGCCTGGAGAGCGCGGCCACGGCGTGGTACCTCGCGGAGCTGGCGGACCGGAGCCTCGAGGAGCGGCACGAGGCGGAGCCGCTGTACGCGCTGCTGCGCCGGGCGTACGCGCTGCTGGACGCCGGCATGGCGCCCGGACGCGTGGCCCGCTGGTACGAGATGCACCTCGCGGACGAGCTGGGCATGCGCCCGGAGGTGGACCGCTGCGTGGAGTGCGACCGGGTGCTGGAGGCCACGGAATCCTTCCGGTGGGTGCCGCCGCTGGGTGGTGTGGTCTGCGGCAGGTGCCCCGGCCCACCGGCCGACCGCTCCGGCCTCTCGCTCGAGGCGCTCAAGGTCCTGAAGGCGTACCAGCGGATGGACATCGAGGCGATCGCGGGCCTGCGGCTGCCGGAGGACGCGGAGCGCGAGGTGGAGGGCGCCATGCGCGAGTTCATGCGCATCTCGCTGGAGCGCGACGCCCGCTCGCTGGCGTTCCTTGACGAGGTCCGCTCTGCACCGCGCGAACCCCGCGCGCCACGTGCGCCCGCAGCCCCGCCGGACGGTCCCGCCCCGCTACCCTGATCCCCGTCGCCCGCTCCGCCACCCGTGCAACCGCCCTGGAGGTCCTCTCGTGGTCTTCGACACCGGCTCCGCCAACGACCAGCGCGCGCTCGCGCGGCTCGAGACGGACATGATCGGCTGGCTGACCTCCGTGACCCCCGAGGGCCAGCCCCAGACCATGCCCATCTGGTTCCTCTGGCATGACGGCGAGGCCGTGATCTACGGCGACAAGCGCGCGCGGCGCAACCGCAACATCGAGGCGAACCCTCGCGTCACGCTCCACCTGAACTCCAACGAGAAGGGCGGGGACGTGGTGGTGCTCGAAGGCGAGGCACGCATTGACGCGGATGGCCCCGCGATGGCGGACAACGCGCCGTACCTCGCCAAGTACGCGGACTGGATCCGTGACTTCATGAACACTCCCGAGGAGATGTTCACCATCTACAACACGGTGATCCGGATCCGCCCCACGCGCGGGATCGTGATCGGCGCGTCGTGAGCCGGGGGACGCGCCTCCTGGTCGGAGCGGCTGCGGCGGGCGTCGCGGCGGTGGCCCTCGCGCGACCCGTGGCGGAAGCGCTGGTCGCCGCGATGGAGGCGCGCCTCAACGGCCTTGCTCCCCAGCCCTCCACGCCCGTCTCGGAGCGGGCGGCCACCCTGCACGCCGGCCTGCGGGTCGCGGACCTGCACGCGGATTCGCTGCTCTTCGGCCGTGATCTCCTGGCCCGTGGGACCCGTGGCCACGTGGACGTCCCGCGCATGGCGGAGGGGCGCGTGGCGCTCCAGGTCCTGTCCATGGCGGTCAAGACCCCGGTTGGCCTCAACATCGAGCGCAACGCGGACACCTCCGACGAGATCCTGCTGATCGCGCTCGCGAAGCGCTGGCCGCGCGAGACGTGGGGGCGGAACCTGCCGCGCGTCGCATACCTCGCCGCACAGGCACGCCTGCTGGAGGACCGCTCCGGCGGCGCCTTCCGGGTCATCGAGTCACGCATGGACCTGGACGAGCACCTCGCGGCGTTTGCCGCCGCCCCCGGGCGCACCGCGGGGCTCCTCTCCATCGAGGGGGCGCACGCGCTGGACGGCGACGCGGCCAACGTGGACGTGGTGGCGGACCTGGGCATCCGGATGATCTCGCCCGCCCACTTCTTCGACACGGCCTTCGGCGGATCCGCGCATGGCATGGAGCAGGGCGGCCTCACCGCGGCCGGCCGCGAGATGATCCGGCGCATGGAGGCCCGGGGCGTGATCCTGGACATCGCCCACGCATCGCGCCGCACGATCGACGACGCGCTCGCGATCGCGACCAGGCCCGTGGTGGCCTCGCACACCGGCGTCCGGGGGATCGCGGACAACGCGCGCAACCTCTCCGACCAGCAGCTGGCCGGCGTCGCCGCCACGGGCGGCCTCGTGGGTATCGGCTTCTGGCCAACGGCCTGCGGCGGCGATGACGTGGCCGCGATCGCGCGGTCCGTGGCCTACGCGGTGGAGCGCATCGGTGCCGCGCACGTGGCGCTGGGCTCCGACTGGGACGGGGCGGTCACGGTGCCGTTCGATGCGGCGAACGTGGTGCGCCTCACGGACGCACTGCTGGACGTGGGCCTGTCCGAGGACGACATCCGCGCGGTGATGGGCGAGAACGCCCTGCGGGTGACCCGCGAGGTCCTGCCGGAGGTCTAGGCGGGACCCTGTCCCCGCTCGCCAGACACCGGCGGCACCGCCTCGCGCACCTTCGGCGTGCCGATCTTCCGCTCCGTGCCGGCGAGCAGCCGCCCGATGTTGTCCTTGTGGAAGATCCAGATCAGCGCCGCGCCACCCACGCCGTACGTGTAGTACCAGGGGTCCATGCCGGTGACGGCGACCTGGATGATCAGGAAGACCGCGGAGGCGGCCGAGGCGGACAGCGAGCCCAGGCTGGAGTACTTGGAGATCGCGATGACGCCGATGAAGATCGGCAGGATGGCGATGGTCACCAGCGGCGAGATGACGAGCAGGGCGCCGAAGGCGGGGGCGACCCCGCGGCCGCCGCCGAAGCCCAGGAAGATGGACCGGCTGTGGCCCACGATGGAGAGGAAGGCGGCCAGCACGGCGACCAGGGCGCCGGCGCCAAGCGCGTAGGCGATGAGCACGGCCACGGAGCCCTTCGCGGCATCCAGGAGGCCGGAGACGAGCGCGAGCCGGGGTCCCACGGCGCGCATCATGTTGGACCCGCCGGTACGACCGCTCCCGAGGGAGCGGGGGTCCGGACCGCCTGCGGCCCGCGCCACGATCACGCCCCAGGGGATGCTGCCCACGAGGTAGGCGGCGACGATGACGACGGCGGCTCGGAGGAGGTCGGGGATGCTCACGGGCCGCGAGTATACGGCCCTGTCAAACGGCGTACAGGGTGATTCCTCACACGCCCAGGAGGGCCGCCAGTCGATCCGGATGGCCCGCGTACCGCGCGTTTCCCTCGGGGCGCGCCGCGGCCTCGTCCACGAGGCGCGCGAGCTGCTCGTTGACCGGCGTGGGAATGCCCAGCCGCGCACCTTCGCGGGCCACGGCGCCGTTGAGCCAGGCCGCCTCCGTGGGGGCGGGCAGCCCGCCGCGCACGTGCAGGCGAAGGGATGGTGACTTGCCGCCCCGCGCCCTGCCGATGACCATCGCGACGAGCGGGCGTGCGATCACCGCGGGCAGCGCCATCGCCCGGACCAGGAGCGCCACGTGGGCGCCGGGCAGCGCACCGGGCTCCAGGCCCATGGCCCGGATCACCTGCACGGCCTCGAGCAGCTGCGCCCGCTCGATCCGGTAGCCCGCCGGGTCCGCGTAGATGGCGCCCGGGTCCATGTCCAGGAGCGCGGACGTGGCGTTGCCCACGAGGTTCGCGGTGAGCTTGGACCATTTCATGGACGCGGCGTCCGGGAGGACCTGCGTGGGGAGGCCGCCCGCGGTGAGGGTGTCTGCCAGCCAGGCGAGCGTTGTGGCGCCATCACGCATCCCGGCGACCGCCATGCCACCGCGCCGCAGGCGGCGGACGCCGCCCTCGCACGGCTCCACGGCCGCGGTGAGCGAGCCCGCGAGGATGGGGGAGTGGCGCGCCGTCATCGCGGCGCCCTCCGCACCCACGCCGTTCTGGACGGTCATCAGTGGGGCGCCCGGCCAGCAGGCGGCCGTCTCGAGCGCCGCCGCGAGGTCGAACACCTTCACCGCCACGATCACGAGGTCCGGCTCGGTCGTGATGGTGGCCGGGTCCGCCGTCCGCACCACCGGCACCGAGCGTGCGCCGTCCGGCTCTTCGATCCGCAGGGTGCCCGGGCCGTCGTCCACGCCCGCGCGCCTGCGCAGCAGCGTGACCTCCGCGCCACCCGCCGCGAGGCAGCCGCCCAGGATGGAGCCAACGGCCCCCGGGCCCACGACCACCACGCGGCGTGCCTGCGTCACGCCTCGTCCACCCAGTCCAGCGTCCGGGTCACGGCCTTCCGCCAGCCGGCGAGACCCGTGGCCCGCCATGCGTCCGGGGCCTGGGGAGTCCAGCGCCGGCTCTCCTGCCAGTTGGCGCGGAGATCGTCCTGGTCATGCCAGTAGCCCACGGCGAGGCCGGCGGCGTACGCGGCGCCCAGCGCGGTGGTCTCGGCGACGCGCGGCCGCACCACCGGCACGTC
>CAIYZX010000360.1 GCA_903930745.1 uncultured Chloroflexota bacterium
CGCGACCCTGGTGTCGGCGACCGTGCTCATGCTGGCGGCCTGTGGTGGCGCAACCCCCACCCCTGCCCCGGCCACCCCGGCGCCCGCCACGGAGGCTCCGGCCACCGCGGCTCCGGCCACCGAGGCCCCGGTCACCGAGGCCCCCCCGGCCACCCCGGACCCGAACGGCCTGCTCGGCCAGATCCTGGCGTCCGGCAAGATCCGGATCTCCACGGACCCGAACTACAAGCCGTTCTCCTACCTGGACGACAACCAGCAGTACGACGGCTTCGACATCCAGACGGCCCTCGAGGTCGCCAAGCGCCTCGGCGCCGTCTACGGCAAGGACCTCCAGGTGGAGTGGGTCACCCCGTCCTGGGATGCCATCACCGCCGGCAACTGGGGCGGCCGCTGGGACATCTCCATCGGCTCCATGTCCGTGACCGCAGGCCGTGCCAAGGTCGTGGACTTCGTTGACCCGTACTACTACGACTTCGGCGGCATCGCCATCCCCAAGGATTCCACCGTCACGTCGCTGGACGAGCTCGCGGGCAAGAGCATCTGCGCCGGCTCCTCCACGACCTACGAGCAGTGGCTGACGGGGACCCTGGAGATCGTCGACCCCAACATGCTCCAGCCCCCGGCAGGCGTCCAGGTGACCCCGCTTGAGACGGACAACCTGTGCGTCCAGGCCGTGGCCTCGGGCCGCAAGTTCGACGCCATCGCGGCGAACGCCAACGGCATCTCCGACTGGATCAAGGAAGGCCTGCCGGTCAAGGCCCTCGAGATCGGCCCGATCTTCACGGTCTCCGTGTCGTTCGCGCTGGACAAGAGCGGTCCCTCGACGGCCGACATCATGCCGGTGCTCAACGAGATCGTGAAGGGCATGCATGACGACGGCACGCTGTCCAACCTGTCCAACAAGTACCTGAGCCGCGACGTCACGGTCCAGCCGTAGCGCCCAGCATCGTGCAGGGGCCCCGCCGGGAACGGCGGGGCCCCTCGCGTGTCCCCCACCCAGAGTCTGGGAGAGGCTGATGTCCCTGACCCCTGGCGCGCTGTCCGCTGACGGCACCGTGCCCAATCTCGGCGCGCGGCTGCGCGCGCACGAGCAACGGCAGACCGTCCGGTGGCGAACCCAGTTCGTCGTCACCTGGATGGCGATCCTGACAGCGCTCACGATCTTCATCGTCGTCTTCGTGGGCCTGGACGAGACCCTGATCACCAAGTACTTCTGGTACATCGTGGGCGGCGGCATCGGCTTCACCATCTTCGTGGCCGTCTGCTCCATCACGCTGGCCATCTGCTTCGCCACCTTCGGCGCATTGGGCAGGCTCTCCCGCAACCCGGTCCTCAACGGCGTCGCATCCTTCTACGTCTCGCTGGTCCGGGGCACGCCGCTCCTGCTGCAGGTCCTGTTCATCTACCTCGCGCTGCCCCAACTGGGCATCGTCCTGCCGGAGCTGCTGTGCGGCATCCTCGCGCTGGGCTTCAACTACGGCGCGTACATGACAGAGGTCTTCCGGGCCGGCATCCAGGCGGTCCCGCTCGGCCAGACGGAGGCCGCGAACTCGCTGGGCATGACCAGCCAGACCACGTTCCGCCGGATCATCCTCCCGCAGGCCTTCCGCATCGTCCTGCCGGCCATCGGCAACGACTTCATCGCCATGCTCAAGGACTCCTCGCTGATCTCCGTGATCGGCGTCCAGGAGCTGCTCTGGCGCGCCAAGCTCATCGGCACCAAGGAGTTCGCGGCCATCCAGACGCTGCTGATCGCGGCGGCCGTCTACTGGGTGATGACCATTGCGTTCTCGTACATCCAGAGCCGCCTCGAGCGGCGCATGGCCCAGGGTGACCGGGCGGTGGCGAGGTGAGCGCGATGCACACGGCGGACCACTTGGTCCACCCGGCCGAGGTGCCCGGCAACCTGGTGGCACCCGGCGCGGATCCCATCCTGCGCGCCACGTCCATCGAGAAGTACTTCGGCGACAACCACGTTCTCCGCGGTGCCAGCATGACCGTGTGGCCGAAGGAGACGATCGCGATCCTCGGCCGCTCCGGGTCCGGCAAG
>CAIYZX010000361.1 GCA_903930745.1 uncultured Chloroflexota bacterium
GCAGGGACGCCATGCGCGCCACGTTGCGGTTGTCCTCGCCGGCCTGGTTGGCGCAGCCCAGGATCACGTCCTCCACCAGGGCGGGATCGATGCCGGTGCGATCCACGATCGCGCGCAGCACCACGGCGGCGAGATCGTCCGATCGGACCGATGCCAGCCCGCCGCCGTAGCGGCCGATGGGGGTCCGGACGGCGTCGATGATCCAGGTCTCGCGAAGGGAGCGGTCTGTCTGTCTGGGCATGCGCCGATTGTGGCACGGCGCCCGGGGCCCGGAGCCGCCGGCGGCGCGCGGTGCGTTGCCGCACACCCGCGGGTTCCATGGGGCGGGTGGACCATCGGCTGCGGCGAAGCAGCGTGCCGGCGTGAAATCCGCGGCCCGGTCCTGCGTTCTGGTTGCGAGTGCCACCGGTCGCGCGGGGCGGCCGGCCTCCAACGGAGCCCTTGCCATGACCACGCCCACGGGCCGCCACGACGGCGCCACACCCAATCCCAACGCCGCACCAGAGCCGGAGCTGCTGGAGCCAGATGCCGCGGGCCGCCTTGCGCCAGTCCATGCCGGCCGGCCCCGGGCAGGGCGCGGCGTGGTCGCGTCCTTCCCCACGGCCCTCGCCGCGCTGCTGGTGACGGGGGCCATCGCGTTCGGTGCCGCGGGCGGCTTCGGCCTCGTGAGCGGATCCGGGCGCACCGGCGACACCTCGCCCGTCACCGCGGACAACGGCGACCAGGGCGATGGCGGGGACGCCGGAGACGCGGGCGATGCCACCGGCGACGAGCCCACGGCCACCCCGGGCGATGACGGCGCCGCCGATCCGTCCGAGCAGGCGGACCCCACCCCGGACGCGGATCCCACGCCGGGCGACGACGCCTCCCCGTCCGCGGATCCCACCGCGGCCCCGGTCATCGAGCTGGGTCTCGAGGTCACCACCGCCCCGGGCAAGGCACGCCTCGCCTGGACCGCGTGCGACGTGGAGGCCTTCGCGTACTGGAAGGTGGTCCGCTCGCGTGACGCTGAGGTCTCGTGGCCCAAGGGCGAGGACGACAGCCTGGTCATGGGCAGCCTGGACCAGGGCCTGCAGACCGCCAAGGACATCGAGGCGCCCGCGGGCCGCGCCGTCTCCTACCGCGTCTTCGGCATCGCCGGGGCGGAGGGTGCGCGGCGGATCGCGTGCGCATCGGCCGCCGTCCGCGTGGAGATCCCGGAGGCCACGCCCACGCCGGACCCCACGGACGTCGTTGACACCGGCCTGGGCTTCTCGCTGACGCTCAAGGAAGGCCGCCCGTACCTCAAGTGGGAGGGCTGCACCTCGGGCGCCTTCGACTACTACAAGGTGGTCGCCTCGCCGGACGAGCAGGTCCGCTGGCCCACGGGCGACAACGACAGCCTGCGCGCCGCCATCGGCAATCGTGACGAGACCGCGTTCTGGGACACGGACGTCCCCGCCGGCAAGACCATCTACTACCGCGTGTTCTGCGTCCACGCGGGTGACAACGGGTACACCACCCTGGCGTCCACCGTGGTGAAGGCCATCAAGACCACCGGCGAGACCACGCCGCCGCCGGATGCGTCCGTCATCGGCCTGGAGGTCTCACCCACCGATGGCGGGGCCGTCCGACTCTCCTGGGACGCCTGCCGCGTGGACGGGTTCGTCTACTACAAGGTGGTCCGCTCGCTCTCGCCGAACCCCTCGTACATGCCCTGGACGGACGGCACGGAGCTGATCGGCGTCATCGGCGACCCGGGCGTCACGGGCTACGAGGACACGGACATCGCCTCCGGCCAGACGTGGTACTACCGGATCCAGGCCCTGGGCTACTGGGGTGGCCAGAAGGTGGTGCGCTGCCAGAGCGCCGTGGTGGCGGTCACCGTCCCGTGACCACGTCCCGTAGTACGGCCGGTCCATAGCGGGCCGGCTGGACAACCCGCACCATCACCGGTCAATGGAGCTCCGCGATGGCACCCGCATGGATCCCGCCCGCGAGCGCGCCCTGGTGGAGCGCGCCGTGCTGGAGCCTGCCGCCTTCGTGGAGCTCTACGACTGGTACCTGCCGCGGATCTACGCGTACCTGGTGCGCCGGGTGGAGGAGCGGACCGTGGCAGAGGACCTGACCGCCGTGACGTTCGAGCGGGCCTGGAAGGCGGTCCGGTCCGGCGGGTTCCGCAACGACTCGTTTGGCGGCTGGCTGTACCGGGTGGCCGGGAACGCGCTGGTGGACCACGTGCGTCGGGGACGCCGGTACGTGCCGCTGGCCGTGCGGGCGGGTGACCTGGACGACGGCGGGGCCGGCGTGGAGGAGGCGGCCGATGAGCACGCGATGGCCGCCTTCACCGCCACGGTGGAGCGCGACGCGCTCTCGCGGGCCCTGGCCACGCTGCCCGATGCGCACCGGCGCGTGGTGGTCCTCCGCTACGTGGACGGGCTGGAGGGCGCGGAGCTGGCGGACGCCCTGGGCTGCTCCCGCCCCAACGCCGCGGTCCGGCTGCACCGTGCCCTGCGCGCCCTGCGCGGTGCGCTGACGCAGGAGGCGACCGATGTGGCCTGACGACCCGCGCCGCCCTGGCGGCCCCGGCTCCGGTTCGGGCTCCGCGTCCGGTTCCGGTCCGGACGACCTGGACGTGGTCCTGCCCTTCGGCGAGGAGCAGCTGGATCCAGAGCTGGCCGCCCTGGACGCAGAGCTGGCGAAGGCCGGCGAGCTCCTGCGCCGTTCGCAGGCCCGCGATGGGCGCAGCCGGCCGTCGTCCGCGTTCGCCGCGGACCTGCGGGCGCGCCTGCTTGCGATGGACGTGGACGAGGGCGAGGGCGCGGCACCGGCCGATGCCACCCCGGCACCCGCCGGTTCGGCCGCCCCGTCCACCGGCACCGATGGCCTCCAGCACGTCCACGGCCGCCTCCGCCGCCGCACCCCCAGCATCCTCCCGTCGCCGCGCTGGTCCCTCCTGGGCCTGGCCGCCGCGCTGGTCATCGCCGTCTACGGCCTCACCGGCGGCCGGCTCCTGCCCGCGCCCACCGCCGCGCACGTCATGGCGGCCACGGGCGCCTCGCTGACGCGCGATGGGGCCACCGCGCCCCTCGCGGCGAACGAGGAGCTGCGGGCGGGCGACACGGTCAGCGTGGATGCCACAGGATCGGCGTCCGTTGCCATCGGCTCCGGCGTGGTCCGGCTCGCCAGCGGCGCGGCGATCCGTCTTGACCGCCTGGACGGTCCCGTGGAGCTCGCGCAGCTCGCCGGCCGTGCGTGGCACCGCGTGGCCGTCCAGCCCGGCACCGCCTACACCGTCCGCGTTGACGCCCTCGCGATCACCGCCACCGGGACCGCCTTCGACGTCGCGCGTTCGGCCGGCGCGGACGCCGCCCCCAGGGTGCGCATCGCCGCGCTGGAGCACGGCGTCACGCTCGCCGCCCCGGGCCTCGCCCTCTCGCTCGCCGAGGGCCGGTCCGCCACGCTCTCGCTGGGCGCCGCCGGCCCGTCCGACCCGGACATCGGCCCGCTTGGCGCGGATGACGCCGCGGATCCCTGGCTCCTTGGCAATGCCCGGCTGGACCTGGACGCGGGGTTCCCCGTTGGCTGGCTCGCCACGGCGCTGGGTCCCACGCCGCCCCCGCCGGACGGCTCCCCCACGCCCGCCCCCACGGGCGAGACACCCAGCGAGGATCCGGGCGCCAGCAGTGACCCCACGGCATCGGGCGAGGGCGGCTCGCCTTCGGCATCGGCCACGGCCTCGCCGGAGCAGACCGCGACACCCACGCCCAAGCCCACGCCATCGGCAACGCCCAAGCCCACCGCGAAGCCAACGCCCAAGCCCACGGCCACGCCGCCCGCCATCGGCACCCTGGGGCTGGACGCCGCCGCGTGCGGGCCCGTCGCCTCGCTCGCCTGGTCCACGTATGACGGCGCGTCCTTCGCCAAGTACGCCGTCCTGCGCGGGACCGCGGCGTTCGCCACGCCCAAGCAGCTGCCGGCGGACGGCGTGAGCATCGTGGCGGCCATCGGCGACATCGGCGCCACGTCCTACGGTGATGCAGACCTTGGGTCCGCCAGCCGCTTCTACCGCGTGGTGGCAGTGGACGGGGCCAAGCACGTGCTGGCCGCCTCGCGGCTGGTGGAGCTGAACGGCGCCGGCATCGGCAGCCTTGAGCCGTTCACCGCGACGCCCGGTGCCACCGCGGGCTCGCTGGACGTGACCTGGGCCTCCTACTCCGGCGACTGGGCCTGCTTCGCGTACTACAAGGTCACCTGGTCCGCGGCCAACCCGCAGCCCTCGTACGTGGGCGACAACGACGGCGCGGTCCCCTTCGGCGGCGACGCCACGGACGGCACCGTGGAGCCCGGCGCCGGGACCTGGTACGTCCGCGTGGAGGCGGTCATCGTGACGGGCTCCAACAAGGCCATCCTGGCCCGCAGCGAGGTCCGGCAGCTCACGATCCCCTGACAGCGGCCCTTGCCAGGAGGCACCGGTACCTATGGGCTGCCCGCATGGTCCCAAGGGTTCGTTGCGTTGAGGCCCCACCCGTGGGCTATGCTGCGCATGGATCCGCCAGTCCGGGGGCGTTCGGGCGAGATCCGGGGTCTGACCCGCGGTGCCGAGGGGCTCGCGGTGCTCGTGTCACCCACCGTCCCCCGGATGACCACGGCGCACCGCCGTCTGCACGTTCACGGGGGCCATGCAACACCGATTGCGGGGGCATCGGATCGGACTGGGCATCACCTGGAGCGCATTGGCGCTCATGGCCTGCCTGGCTGTTGCCGCATGCGCCGCGCCGCCGGACGGCCGGCTGGCCGCATCGTCCGCACCCTTCACCGCGGACCCGCGCACCGTGGTCCCCGCCCCGCCGGACGCCGTCCTGACGATTGGCGCGGACGGGCCGGGCATGGACGACGGCAACCCCTTCGTGGAGTACCAGTCCAAGGCGACACCCGCGACCGTTGAGGCCGCCTACGCGAAGAGCCTGCCCGCGGCCGGCTTTGAAGCCATCGGTCGGCGGGACGGGTGGCAGGGCTGGCGCCGGGCGGACGTCCAGTGCTGGATCTCCATCGCCGCAGACGGGCCGCCCACGTCCATCCTGGTGCGCGTCGCGCCGCCGAACCAGGACCCGGGATCGGTACTTCCTGTCATCACCAC
>CAIYZX010000362.1 GCA_903930745.1 uncultured Chloroflexota bacterium
CGCCGCGATCGGGATGGCGAGGACCGTGCCCGCAGTCGCCGCGCAGGCCGCAGGCTCGCACTTGCCGCCGTCTTCGAGGCGGACTTCGGCCAGCGCACCGCTGACGCCGTCCTGGAGCGCCACCTCGCCGAGGAGGGGGACGCCGTAGCCGCGTCCCTGGCTCGCGAGATCACGGCTGCCGTGGTCGCCCACCGCGACACGATCGACGCCCGGATCACCGCCGCAGCACCGCAATATCCCGTCGTCTCCCTCGCCCGGATGGACCGCGCATTGCTCCGATGCGCCTTGGGCGAGGTGTTACACTCGGCCGCGACGCCGGCCCGGGTGGCGATCGCCGAGTGGGTCGAGCTTGCTCGCACCTATTCGGGTGAACCGATGCGGCGGCTCATCAACGGCGTGCTCGGACGAATCGTCCGAGAGCAGAATGCTGACCGTCGGGATGACCCGAACTGAGGAGGACCCCAGTGGCCACCACGTACGACCGCCTTCGGAAGATCGTCATCGAGCAGCTCGGCGCGGATGAGGCGGAAGTCACCCCGGAGGCGTCGTTCGTCGACGACCTGAACGCTGACTCCCTGGACCTCGTCGAGCTCATCATGAGCATCGAGGAGGAGTTCGGTGCCGAGATCTCGGACGAGGATGCCGAGAAGATTCGCACCGTCCAGGACGCCGTCGACTACATCGACGAGCGGAACCCGGCCTAGCCGGTACCCACCGGGCGCTCATGCACCCGGCCGACGCGCTGACGGAGCGCCTCGGGCTACCCATCCGCGACCGCGACCTGCTCGCGCAGGCGCTCGTCCACAGCAGTTGGCTCCACGAGCATCCTGACGCTGCTCGCGGGCACAACGAACGGCTGGAGTTCCTCGGCGACGCGGTGGTCAACCTCGCCGTCTCCGAGGCACTCTTCCGGCGCCACCCCACCGATGACGAGGGGGTGCTCTCCGCTCGCCGTGCGGCGATCGTGAGCACGCCCGGTCTCGCGCGTCTCGCGACCCGCCTCGACCTTGGCGACTTCCTCTTCCTTGGCGAGGGGGAGGCCCAGCGGGGCGGGCGCGTCCGTCCGTCCCTCCTGGCCTCGGCGTTCGAGGCCGTGGCGGGCGCCATCTACCTTGACCTCGGGTGGGAGGTCGCACGCGATTGGATCCACCAGCGGGCCGCCGAGGAGCTGGAGACGGAGGTCGCGGTCACGTCGCTCAAGAGCCCCAAGAGCCGGCTCCAGGAGCACACCCAGCGCACCACCGGGGATCGGCCCGTCTACCGGCTGGTTGAGGCCGTGGGCCCGGATCACGAGAAGCGCTTCCGCATCGAGGTCATCGTCGACGGGCGCGCCCTTGGCACCGGCGAGGGTCCCTCGCGCCGAGTTGCCGAGACGTCCGCGGCCGCGGAGGCGCTGGACCTGCTGCGCACGGAGCGCCAGGCCGCGAAGGCGGCCCGGGCCGCGGGCGGTGCCGGGCGCACGGATGCCGGGGACCCGGCCGCCGCCCAACAGGACCACGGCGAGCTGCACCCGGCGGACGAGCTGCTGGATCTGCCTCCTGACGTCGGCACACCGGCCCCCACCGCCGGCGACGAGCGTGCAGCCACCGCGGCTGACGCGTGAGCGCGCCGGCCCGGCTCCTGGGCCTGCGGATCCAGGGGTTCAAGTCCTTCGCGGAGCGCACCCTCGTCGAGTTCGGCCCCGGCGTCTCCGCCGTGGTGGGCCCCAATGGCTCCGGCAAGTCCAACCTCGCCGACGCTCTCCGCTGGACGTTGGGCGAGCAGGGCCGTTCCCTCCGCATCCGCAAGAGCGAGGACGTCATCTGGGCCGGATCCGAGCGGCGCAGCGCCCAGGGCATGGCGGACGTGACCCTCGTGCTGGACAACGGGGACGCGCTGCTCCCAGTGGAGTACACGGTGGTGGAGCTGGGCCGTCGCCTCTACCGCTCCGGCGAGAACGACTACCTCCTCAACAGGCAGCGCGTCCGCCTGCGCGACCTCCAGGACCTGCTGGACTCCGCGAACCTCGCGGAGAACGCGTTCCTGTTCATCGGCCAGGGCATGGTGGACCAGGCGCTCGCTCTCCGCCCCGAGGAGCGCCGGCCGCTCTTCGAGGAGGTGGCGGG
Organism: uncultured Chloroflexota bacterium; assembly: GCA_903930745.1. Lineage (GTDB taxonomy): Bacteria > Chloroflexota > Limnocylindria > Limnocylindrales > CSP1-4 > CAIXZV01. The sequence continues at coordinate 2,106 of CAIYZX010000362.1, forward strand.
CGTCCGCCGGCACGAGCGCCGCCGCCGCAAGGCGGAGGAGCAGCTGGCAGAGGCGGAGTCCAACCTCGCGCGCGTCGAGGACATCCTCGCGGAGCTGCGCCCGCAGGCCCGGCGCCTGGGCCAGCTCGCGGAGCAGCAGGCCACCCGCCTCACGGCGGGCGAGGAGCTGGCCGCCGCGCTGATCGCCGCCGCGCACGGGCGCTGGCACGACGCCGCGTCCCGGTCCGGCGAGGCCGAGCACCGCCGCGACAGTCTGCGCCTGGAGACGGACCGCGCCCTGGAGGCCCTGGAGGCCGCAGAGTCGCTGGTCGCGGAGATCGCGGCCTCCATGGCTGCTCGGGCGGAGCTGGAGCGGGAGCGGCGGGCGACGCACGAGACCACGCGCACGGAGCTCTCGGGCCTCGGGATCCGGGAGGCGCGAGCGGCGGGCGAGATCGCGGCCATCGCCCGGGACCGGCAGCGCATCGCGGACGAGCGGGCGGCCGCGGAGGCGGACCTCGCCGCGCAGCGGCGAATCCTCGCGGAGAGCGTGCCGGAACGGGACCTCGAGCTTGAGGCGACGTTGGGCGAGGCGGATCGAGCACTTGCGGAGGCCTTGGCGGAGCTGGGCTCGCTGCGTGCCGCGTCGCGTGCCCGAGGTGACGAGCTGGCGGCGCTGCGCCGGGCGGAGGCCGCGAGGGCGGCCGAGGCGGAGACGGCGCGCCGGCGCCATGCCGATGCGGAGCGCCGGGCCGCGGACGAGCGCGGCAAGGCCGCCGAGGTGGAGGCGCGCCGTGCCCGCCTGGAGACCACCCTGTCCGAGGCGCGGGGCACGCTGGCCACCGCCGCGATGGACGAGACGAGGGCCGTGGAGGCCCGCGAGGCCGCCCGGTCCGCCGCGGATGCCGCAGAGGGCACGCGCCGTGCGGTCGCGGAGCGCGCCGCCAAGGCGGGCTCCATGCTGGCAGCCGCCCGCGGGCGCCTGGAGCAGCTCCAGAAGCGCCTGGACGAGGAGGAGCAGCGGGGGATCGCGAAGGCTGCGCGCAAGCTGGGCGGCAAGCGCGTTGACGAGGACCTGGGCGTGGAGCCCACGCTCCGGGCCGCCGTGGAGGCCGCGCTGGGCGAGCTGGCGCGCGCGTACGTCGTGGAGCGCGGCGGGGCGGCTGCCCTGGGTGCGGAGCGTGGCCACCTCGTGGTCCGGGAGCGCCTCGCGAACGCGGAGAGGGTGCCCGGCGGCGGAACCCCGGGCGAGCTGCGGCGGCTGGACGACACGTTGGCCTCGATTGGCGGCGGCCGTCTCGCGGAGGCCGTTCGTCGTGACCCGAACGGCGCCGTCCGCGCGCTGCTGGCCCGCGTGGCATGGACCCCGGATCTGCCCGCGGCGCTGGAGCTGCAGGGCGCGCTGCCGCTTGGCTGGCTTGCGGTGGTCCGTGACGGCAGCGCGGTGGTGGACGCGTTCACCGTGCGCATCGGCCGGGGCGACTCACCGCTGGAGCGCCGGGCGGAGGCCGAGAAGCTGGCCCGCGAGGTGGCCTCGCTCGCCTCGGATCTCGAGGACGCGGAGCAGGGGACACGCCAGACCGGCGACCTCGCCGCGAAGGCCCGCAGCACGCTTGAGCAGGCGCGTGTCGCCGAGTCCGCAGCCTCCGCCAAGCGCCGCCGCGCCGAGGACGTGGAGCGGGCCGCGGGTCGTGACCTGGAGGCGGCCGCCCGTGAGGCAGCCTGGCACACCGCCCAGGCGGAGCGCCTGGCCGCGGAGGTGGAGCGCGCCTCCGCCGCCCTGGCGGCCTTCGAGGCCAGTCCGGCCAGTACCCCCGGCGGCGCCGCTTCGCAGGGCTCCGCGGACGACCAGCAGGCGATCGCCGCCTGGGAGCAGCGTGTCTCGGACCTTCGCTCCCGCCGCGACCGCCTCGCGAACGACGTGACGGCCGGGGACCGCGGGCGACGCGACGCAGAGGCCCGCAAGGCCCGCGCCGAGGCCGCTGTGGCCCTGGCGGAAGGGCGCATCACGGGTTCCGAGCGGGACCTTGTTGCCCTGGGAGAGCGCGAGCGGGTTGCGGGCGACGAGCGGGACGCGACCGCGGGCGAGCTCGCCGCCGCCGCCGCGCGCGAGGGGCAGGCCCGCGAGGTCCTCGAGGCGCTCCTGGCGGACGACCGCGCGGAGCGGGCCCGGCTCGCCGAGGCGGAGCGTGGCGCCACCGCGGCCCGCGAGCGCCTGCGTGCCATGGACGACCGGGCACGCGCCGCCGACGTCGCGGTTCTCGAGACCCGGATGAGCCTGGACGCGCTGCGCGAGCAGCTCCTCGTTGAGCTCGCCGGCCTGGGCGAGGTTGGCCTGCGCCACCTGGCCGAGGCCGCCGGCGTCCGCGTGGACCAGCTGATGCCCGCTCCCGCAGATGCCGCCACGACAGACACCACGACGGACGACGCCGAGGCCGCCGCCGATGCGATCCCGGCCCCCGCCGCGGAGGCATCGGAGACCGCAGCGCTTGAGGCCGCGCTGGAGCTTCTCGCACCGCGCTGGGCGGAGGCCGCGGCAGCGGGCGAGCTGCCGTCCGCGGGCCGCCTTGCCGCGCTGCGGCGACGCTTCCACGAGCTGGGCGCGGCCAACCCGTTCGCCGTGGACGAGTACCGCACCGTCCGCGAGCGCCTGGAGACGCTGGACGCCCAGGACAAGGACCTGCGCGAGGCCATCGTCAAGACCCGCGCGCTGATCGCGGACCTGGACACCATGATCGCCACGCAGTTCCGCACCACCTTCGCCGCTCTCGAGGTGGCGTTCGACAGGCGTTTCCAGCAGCTGTTCGGCGGCGGCTTCGCCAAGCTCACGCTCACGGACCCGTCGGACCTGGCCGCGACCGGGATCGAGATCACCGCCCGCCCGCCCGGCAAGAAGCCCCAGGCTCTCGCGATGCTGTCCGGCGGAGAGCGTGCCCTCACAGCCGTCGCGCTCCTCTTCGCGATGCTGGAGATCCGGCCTGCGCCGTTCTGTGTGCTGGACGAGGTGGACGCCGCACTGGACGAGGCCAACGTTGGCCGGTTCACGGAGGCGCTGCGCGAGCTCACGGAGCACACCCAGTTCATCGTGATCACCCACAACCGCGGCACCATCGAGTCCGCCGATGCGCTCTACGGCGTGACGGTGGGCGACGACTCCGTGAGCCGCGTCATCAGCCTGCGCCTTGACGAGGCCCAGGCCATCGCCGACAACCGCCGTGTCGAGGCCCGCGCCGTCCTGAACGGCACGATGGCCTGACCCGGCCCAGAAGGACCCGCATGCGCTTCTTCCGACGCGGTGGCTCGATGGACGAGCAGCCCCAGCAGCCCCAGGTGCCGGCTCCCGCCGATGACGCCCAGGAGGCCGATGACGACCTGATCGGCGACGAGTGGCGCACCGGCGCCCCCGATGGCGCGGATGACGTCGCCCCCAGGGCACCCGCGACCGCCCCCGCCGCCCCCGCCGCACCGCCTGAGCCGGAGCCGCAGCCGGCCCCCACCCAGCAGTGGGCCTGGGGCGCGGACTGGACCGCGGAGAAGGCGGACGCCGCCCGCAAGGAGCGCGACCGAGAGGCGCTCGAGGC
>CAIYZX010000363.1 GCA_903930745.1 uncultured Chloroflexota bacterium
GCCCGCGGGATCCGTGACGCGCGCGCCCGCGCGCTCCGCGATCAGCCCGGCGGCGGCGATGTCCCACGCGGACATGCCCGCGGACTGGATGAACGCGTCGTACCGCCCGTTGCCCACGTAGGCCAGGGCCAGGGCCGCGGAACCCGTGTTCCGCGACGCCCGAACGGCACCCCGGACCGCCTTCGAGCGGGTGGCCAGCGCCCGGCCGCCCAGGGCCAGCGAGATCACCCAGTCGCCGATGTCCGCCTTGCGCGACGCGTGGATCTCTCGCTCGCCCAGCATCGCCGGGCCATCGGCCGTGGCCCAGAAGGTGTCGCCGCGCATGGGGTCCACCACGACGCCCACCGCGGGCGTGCCGTCCACGACGAGCGCCACCGAGACGCAGAAGAACGGGATGCCATTGGCGTAGTTGATGGTCCCGTCCAGCGGGTCCACGATCCAGGTCCGGCCGCTGGCGAGGGCCCTCGCGGTGGCGCCGGCGGCATCGGTGACCGAAGAGGTGGCGCCGTGATGGGCGCCGGACTCCTCCGCCAGGATCCCGTCCGTGGGGAACCGCTCGCGGAGAGCCCCCAGGACCATCTCCTCGGAAAGGTGGTCCACTTCGGTGACCACGTCCTTCGCGGACTTGTAGTCGATGGTCTCCACCCGCTCGTAGCGCTCGTGGAGGAGGCGACCCGCCCGCTCGGCGATCTCGCGGGCGAACCGGGCGTCTTCGGCAAGGCTCACGATCTGCCCTAGAGCCCCGTCTCGAAGATGCGGATGTCCGCGGGGCCCGCGGCATGGCCGTCGCCACGCGTGAAGCGCAGCGCCTCGCGGGCGCCCAGCGCGTCCAGGTCCGCCGGGAAGCGGCCGATCATGTCCAGGACCACCTTGCGGATCCGCTCGGCGTTCTGGTTGAAGACCGCCAGCACATCGTGCGCCGTGACGGCGCTGGTCCCCTCCAGCACGCCCGCGTCGTAGTCCGTGATGAGGGCGATGTTCACCACCGCCATCCCCAGCTCCCGGCACAGGTACGCCTCCGGGTACTGGGTCATGTTGATGACCTCCCAGCCGGCGTCGCTGAACCACTTGGACTCGGCCTTCGTGGAGAAGCGCGGGCCCTGGATCACCACCACCGTCCCGCCATCGTGAACGGTGATGCCGTGCTCGCGGATCACGTCCAGCGCGATCCTGCGCAGCTCCGGGTCGTAGATCTCCGCGGAGCTGACGTGGGACACGATGGGCCCGTCGAAGAACGTGTCCGCTCGGCCGCTCGTGCGGTCCACGAACTGGTCGCTCACGACGAAGTGGCCAGGCTCCACGTGCAGCTGGAGCGAGCCCGCGGCGCACGGGCTGATGACGGCCCTGACGCCCAGCGAGCGCATCGCCCAGACGTTGGCGCGGTAGTTCACCCTGTGCGGCGGGATGCTGTGCGAGCGGCCGTGGCGCGGCAGGAAGGCCACCTTGCGGCCGGCGACGGTGGCGAGGAAGAACGAGTCCGAGGGCGGGCCGTAGGGCGTGTCGATCTTCGCCTCGCGCACGTTCTCCAGCAGGGAGTAGAACCCCGAGCCACCGAAGACACCGATCTCCGCCAGGTCTGCCGCCATCCGTTCAACCTCCAATGTCACTGCGGCGGGCATTTTCGCACCGGTCGCCGATCCGCGATACTCGGCCCCAGCGCCGCCCCCACCCGGCACCATCACCCGAAGCGCCCCGGCAGGAGCCTCCGATGTCCGATCTTCCGTCCATCATCGCCATCGCCGCCATCGTGGCCGGCCTCGCGCTCCTCGGCGTGTACGTCGTGCAGCGCGGCGTCACCAGCCGCGAGCTGGACGGGACGGACGAGGCGGCGGCGGCCCTCGCTGCGGACGATCCCACGGCGATGCGCGCCCCGCGCCAGGCACCGCGCAGCCGGAAGGGCCGGCCCGTCGGCGCCCTCGGCGCGCTGCTCCTCGTGGTCGGCATCGCCATCTTCGCCCTCACCATGACCTCCGGGAAGGGCGGGAGCAGCGGCCCGGGCGCCGTGCCCAGCGACTGCGTCGCCGGCTGGGACGGCTGCGGGGTCACCACGCCGAAGCCCTGACCCGCGCCCGGACAGGCTCCCGCCAGCCACCAGAGCCCTCCCGAGCAGGACCCCGGGTACCATCGGCCCATGCCCAGCATCACCGCGCTCGCTCCCGCCCATCGCGACTTCCTTGCCCACCTCAACGTGGCGTCCGTGGCCACCACCGACGACGACGGCGCCCCGCGCCAGACGGTCACCTGGTTCCGACTCGAGGCGGACGATCGCGTGCTGATCAACGGGCGGCTGCCGCGCCGCTGGTGCGCCAACCTCGCGCGTGACCCGCGTGTCTCGCTGGCCATCGTGGACGCGAACGATTCGCTCCGCTGGCTTGGCCTCTCGGGCGTCGTGGCCGAGGTCATCAACGACGACTCCGCCAAGGACGACATCGTGGCGCTTGCGCACCGCTATGCGAGCGGAAGCCCGGACGAGGCGATGGTCGCGAGGTTCCGGACCCAGCCGCGGATCTCGTACCGCGTCCGCGTCACCGGGATCCACGACCACCTCGCAGGCTGATCCGCCATGCCCCACGGGCGCATCGTCGCCCTCGCCGGCGGCGTCGGCGGAGCGAAGCTGGCCGAAGGCCTCCAGGCCCACGTGGGCGCCCGTCTCTCGGTCGTCGTCAACACCGCGGACGACTGCATCCGGCACGGACTCCTGGTCATGCCGGACCACGACACCGTCCTCTACAACCTCGCCGGCATCGAGCAGGTGGGGCTGGGCTGGGGCATCGAGGGCGACACGCACGCCACGATGGACCAGCTGGGCGCCTACGGCGAGGAGACCTGGTTCCGGCTGGGCGACCGTGACCTGGCGCTGCACATCGCCCGGACGGCCCGCCTCCGCCACGGCGAGCGGCCCACGCAGGCGTGCCTGGCCGCCCAGCGGTCGCTGGGGATCGAGGCCGCCATCCTGCCGATGACGGACTCTCCCGTGGCCACGGAGGTGCGCACGGACACAGGCTGGCTGGAGTTCCAGGACTACTTCGTGCGCCAGCGGCAGACGCCGGAGGTGCGGGAGATCCGGTTCTCCGGGATCGAGGCGGCAGAGCCCACCCCGGAGGTGATCGAGGCCGTGGAGCTGGCGGAGGCCATCATCCTGTGCCCGTCCAACCCCATCGTGTCCGTGGGCCCAATCCTGGCCGTGCCGGGGATGCGGGA
>CAIYZX010000364.1 GCA_903930745.1 uncultured Chloroflexota bacterium
CGAGGATGAACGAGAAGCCGATCAGCGCGATCGTCTGGCTCCGGCGCTCGCGCCAGACCGCCAGGTTCGCCCGGCGCTGGCCGGCGCGCTGCTCGTCCGTCTCCACCACCTTCGCGTGGCGGGGCAGGCTCAGGGACGCGGTGGCGGTGAGGGCGAACGTGATGACGCCGATGACGATGAACTGGGTGCCCAGGGGCACGCCGGCTCCGCTGACGGCCCCGCTGATCGCGGCCCCGGCGAGCATGCCCACGCCGAACGCGCCATGGAGGGCCGAGAAGATGCTCCGCGGCGCGGCGCGGTCAACGAAGGTGCCCTCGTAGTTGCCCACGAAGTCGATGATCGCCATGGCCGCACCGAAGGCGACCAGCAGGACCGCGGCCGCCACGATGCTCCCGGCGGTGATCGCCGGGCCCAGCAGGGCGAGCGATGCCGCACCCGTCGTGTAGCAGGCGAAGGCCACGGTGCGGGATCCGAACCGCTGCACCAGCGGGCCGGAGAAGCCCACGGCCAGGAGGCCGCCGAGGGGATAGAGCATGGTGACGAGGCCCAGCTGGAGCGTGTCGATGCCCAGCAGGCTCTTCACCTCCGGCCCGCGGCTGACCCACGTGGAGAACATGAAGGCGCGGGCGAAGAAGATCACCGCGGTCGCGAGGGCCCACACGCCAAGCGGGCGCTGGCCTGCGGCGCGCACGGTGGCGCCATCGACGGGGTTCCGGGGCTCGGTCAAGGCGCGCGTCTCCGATGCGACTGGTCAGGGAAGGGCCGGATGCGACACCTCGGGTGGCCGGGGCGCATTGTAAACGATTGCGCGATCGACCTTCGGCGACATCGACGTCGCCGGCGCACCCGCCGGTGTGGCCAATCGCTACCCGCCGATCGCCCCCAGCACGGCGCACAGGGCGACCACGGCGATCGACGGGACGCGGGCCGACAGCAGCAGCGCCAGGCCGAGGACCACCACGCCAACGTCCACCGGTGCCACGACGGCGCTCGTCCAGATCGGCGTGTAGAGCGCGGCGAGCAGGATCCCCACCACCGCGGCGTTGGTGCCCGCCAGCGCTCGCCGGAACGGGACCCACGCGCGGAGCCGGCTCCAGAACGGCAGGGCTCCGAAGATCAGCAGGACGCCCGGCAGGAAGATCCCGAAGAGTGCGATGACCGCGCCGGCCACCCCGTTCGGCGCGGGCCCGGCCACCGTGCCGAGGTAGCCCGCGAAGGCGAACAACGGCCCCGGCACCATCTGGGCGGCCCCGTATCCCGCCAGGAACTGGTCGTTGGTGACCCAGCCCGGCTCCACCACGCTCGTGTGGAGGAGCGGGAGCACGAGGTGGCCGCCACCGAACACCAGCGCGCCGGCTCGATAGAAGGCGTCCAGGAGCGCCAGCGGTTGCCCGCCCACGCCACGCAGCAGCGGTAGCGCGGCGAGCAGGACGGCGAACAGCCCGAGAGCCGCGATGCCAACCCGGCGGGGCACATGCCGCTCTGCTGGTCCCGAGGGTGCCGCGGCCGGCGGACGCAGCGCCAGCCAGCCCACGACGGCGCCGCCGGCGATGATCGCCACCTGGGAGAACGCGCTCGTCCACAGGAGCGCCACGGCGGCGGCCACGAGCGCCACCGCGCGGCGCGGCATGTCCGGCGCCAGGCTCCGGGCCATCATCCACACGGCCTGCGCAACCACGGCGACGGCCGCGAGCTTGAGGCCGTGGACCCAGCCGGCCTGCGCGAGGTTGACGTTGCCCGCCTGGAGGCCGAAGGCGACGAGCGCGATGGCGGAGGGGATCGTGAACCCGAGCCACGCGGCCAGCCCGCCGCGGATCCCGGCACGGTGCGTGCCGATCGCGATCATGAGCTGCGTGCTCGCGGGCCCCGGCAGCGACTGGCACAGGGCCACCAGGTCCGCGAACGTGGCCTCGTCCAGCCAGTGCCGCCGCTCCACGTAGGTCCGGCGGTAGTAGCCGAGGTGCGCGATAGGCCCGCCGAACGACGTCAGCCCAAGGCCAAGCGCCACCCGCAGCACCTCGACGACCGACCCGCGATCGTGCTCGTGCTCGGGTGCGGGGACGTCACGGGGCACCGGTGCAGATCTCGCCATCGAGATCGGATGGTACCCGCGAGCAGATCGGCGTCGTGCCGGTGGCCCGCGCCCCACCGGGCGTGGCCCCCCGAGCCACGAAGGCGCCCTCGCATGGCGCGCAAGGTATGCCCTCGCCCCGGTAGATTGGTATTGTGACCATGCCACTGTAGGGAGGACTGGCGATAGCAGGCGAGTCAGGTGTCTTCGAGCCGCTGCGACAGAAGCGCGTGCCCGCACAGATCGCAGAGTCAATCGTCGGGGCGATCAGCCGAGGCGAGTACCCGTCAGGCTCCCGTCTGCCGGCCGAGCGCGAGCTGGCAGTGACCCTCGGCGTGAGCCGGTCGAGTCTGCGCCAGGCGCTGGCCACGCTCGAGCTGGCCGGCATCGTGAGCTCGCAGCACGGCAGCGGCACCACGGTCGTGGCGGATGCCGACCAGCTGGTCTCGTGGGGGCAGCAGATCCTGCCTCCGCAGATCCTCGAAGTGCGGATGCTGATCGAGCCCGAGCTCGCCGCGCTCGCGGCGGCGAAGCGGACCCCTGCGTCGATCGCCGCGCTCGAAGCGGCCCTCGCACGCCTCGAGCGTCAGCACGATCACGCTGGACTCGACTACAACGACCACTTCTTCCACCTCGCTGTCGCGGAGGCGGCCCAGAACCCGATCCTGCTCAACACCCTCCGGGAGACGCTCAGCCACACGGGCGGTCCGATGTGGCGAGAGCTCAAGCGCCTCGCGTTGGCCTCGCACGAGACGGTTCGCGGGCACCTGGACGAGGCCCGCGCCCTTGTTGCCGCGATCCGCGAGGGTCGAGCTCGGGATGCAGCGGAGATCTGGCGGGACCACCTGGTGGTCTACCGCCGAGAGATGCTCGCCAGCCACCAGGCGAGAAAGCCGTAAGAATGGTATTCGCGGCATACCACTAAGTGGTATGTTCTCCAAGCCACTCAAGGAGGAGAACGACGTGCCGCTCACCCGCTATCCACTCTTCATCAACGGCGCATGGGTGGAGCCTGTGGAGGGCTCCTACTTCTCCAGCGAGAACCCCGCGACCGGGGAGGCGTGGTACGAGGCCGCCCGGGCAACCGGCCCGGACGTCAGCGCTGCCATCAGCGCGGCCCACGCCGCCTTCACGACCGGCCCGTGGTCGACAACCCTGCCCACGGAGCGCGGGCGCCTGCTGTACCGGGTGGCGGACGTGCTTGCCGCCCATGCGGAAGAGCTCGCCGAGATCGAGGCACGTGACAACGGCAAGCTCCTGCGCGAGATGAGGGCGCAGATGCGGTCGCTGCCGGACTACTTCCGGTTCTATGCGGGCCTTGCCGACAAGGTGCGGGGCGACCACATCCAGGGTGTCGCACAGAACGCCCTCAACTACACCATTCGCGAACCGCTGGGCGTCGTCGTCGCGATCACGGCCTGGAACTCGCCTCTCTACCTCGCGGCCATGAAGCTCGCTCCGGCGCTGGCGATGGGCAACACCGTGGTGGTCAAGCCCAGTGAGTTCACCAGCGCCGCCACCCTCAAGGTTGCCTCCTACTTCACGGAGGCCGGCTTCCCGCCCGGCGTCGTGAACGCGATCAGCGGCCGCGGGCGTGAGATTGGCGACCAGCTCGTCGACGATCCCCGCGTCGCGAAGATCGCCTTCACGGGCAGCACCCCAGTTGGCCGCCGGATCGCAGCCCGCGCCGGCGAGCGCCTGGCGAAGGTGAGCCTCGAGCTGGGCGGCAAGTCGCCCAGCATCGTGTTCCCGGACGCGGACCTCGACAACGTGGCGACCGGCGTCGTCGCCGGCGTCTTCGCGGCGGCCGGGCAGATGTGCACCTCGGGGTCTCGCCTGTTCGTGCACGCCTCGGTTCATGACGAGGTTGTCGCGCGCGTTGTCAGGCGAGCCTCCGCCATCAGGATCGGCAATCCCCTCGAGTCCGCAACCGAGCTTGGGCCGCTGGTCAACGGAGGCCAGCATGCGCACGTCACGGCGTGCATCGCCCAGGGCGTCGCCGAGGGCGCGAAGGTGGCATTTGGCGGCGCTCGTCCCAGCGGGTTCGACCGGGGCTGGTACCTCCAGCCCACCGTGCTGACCGGCGTGCACAACGACATGTCCGTCGCCCGCACCGAGATCTTCGGCCCCGTCCTCAGCGTGATCCCGTTCGAGACCGAGGAGGAGGTCGTCAGGCTCGCCAACGACACCGAGTTTGGCCTCGCGGCCGGGATCTGGACGTCAAACCTCGCCCGGGCCCACCGGGTCGCCGCTGCGCTCGACGCGGGCATCGTCTGGGTGAACACCTACCGCAACGAGTCGGCACAGTCGCCGTTCGGTGGCTTCAAGCAGAGCGGCCTTGGCAAGGAGAACGGCACCGAGGCGGTGCTCGAGTACAGCCGCCTGAAGAGCGTCTGGATCAACTACGACGAGGGCGGCCTCGCCGACCCCTTCACCTATCCCGGCTGACCAGCCGCCAATCCCTGCACTACGGAGCCTCCCAGATGGCCTCAGACCGTATTGGCTTCATCGGCCTCGGCAACATGGGCTCCCCCATGGCGCTGAACCTGCTGCGGGCCGGGCGAGATGTCGTTGTGTTCGACATCTCCAGGGGTGCGGCGGACCCGCACCTGGCGGCCGGAGCGACGTGGGGGGAGTCGGCCTCGGGCGTCGCCTCCCAGGTTGACGTCCTGATCACGATGCTGCCCGGGCCGCGCCAGGTGGAGGACGTCATGCTGCGCCAGGGGGCGGCCGCCGCGCTGCGTCCCGGCTCCGTCTGGGTGGACATGTCCACCTCGTCCCCCGAGATCGCGCACCTGGTCGCCGGGGCATCGCTGGACGACCGGGGCATCCACCGCCTTGATGCTCCGGTCAGTGGCATGGTTCGTGGTGCCACCGCCGGCACGCTGCAGGTCTTCGTCGGCGGCGACGCCGACGTCCTGGAGCGGGTCCGGCCGGTGTTCGACATCCTCGCGCGACCCGAGACGGTGTTCCACATGGGCCGCCATGGCGCCGGGTACGTCACCAAGATCGTGGGGAACCAGCTCTGGTTCTCCCACCTCGTGGCCACCGCCGAGGTGCTCACCCTCGGTGCGAAGGCCGGCATTGACGTGGAGCTGCTGCGCAGGACCATTGCCGCATCCCCGTCAAGCAGCACCCTGATCGAGCGGGACATCATGTGCGTCTACGAGGGCGACTACGACGAGGGCTTCGCTGTCTCGCTCGCCGCGAAGGACTCCGGGCTGGCCGTCAGCCTCGGGCGCGAGCTCGGCGTGTCCGTGGAGCTCTCGGCGCTGGTGGAGCAGATCTACCGTCGCGCCGCGCTCACCTTTGGGCCGCTCGCGGGCGAGATGAGCCCCGTCAAGCTGTACGAGGACGTCGCAGGCATCAAGCTCCAACCGGGTCTCCGATGACCGACGCCGTCCCGCCCGACGCCGCCCCTGCACCACACACGAGGACCGAGAAGGACACGCTCGGCGCGGTGGAGATCCCGGCCGACGCGCTGTACGGCGTGCACACGGTACGGGCGCTCCGGGCGTATCCGCTCACCGGCCCGGCCCTGGGCGACTTCACGGAGCTGCTGCACGCGTACGTGGCCGTGAAGATGGCCTGCGCGGATGCCAACCTGTCCTATGGGCTGCTGGCGGAGGACGTCGCCGCTGCAATCCACCAGGCAGGTGAGGAGGTCCGCGCAGGACGATGGGCCGACCAGTTCCCATCGCCAGTGCTGCAGGGCGGCGGTGGCGTGTCCACGAACATGAACGTCAACGAGGTCCTGGCCAACCGGGCAGCGGTCCTGCTCGGCGGAAGACCGGGTGAGCACACCCTGGTGCACCCGAATGATCACGTCAACCGTTCCCAGTCCACCAACGACACCTATCCGACCGCGATCGCCGTGTCCACCATGGTCCTGTTGGATGGACTGACCGCCGCGCTCGGGCGGGTCGTGGATGTCCTGCTGGTGAAGGCCGTGGAGTTTCGCGGTACCCCGCGGCTCGCTCGAACCTGTCTGCGCGATGCACTTCCGGTGGATGTCGCCGACACCCACCGCGGCCAGGCGTCCTCCGTCAGCCGTGCCATCGGGCGGATCCGGGCGGCCAGCGCGCAGCTGGAGAGCGTCCCGCTTGGTGCGACCGCCGTGGGCACCGGCGCCGGCGCGCCCGATGGCTTCGGACCAAGGGCGATCACCATCCTCGCGGGGCTCGTTGGCCGCAAGCTCGCGCCCTCCAACGACCGCTTCGACGCGCTCGCCAATCTTGACGTGCTTGCCGACGTTGGACACGCGGTCGCAGAGGCCGGAGCCTCGCTCGCGCGCATCGCACAGGATCTCCGGCTCCTGTCGTCCGGTCCGCTCGGCGGACTGAACGAGGTGTACCTGCCCCCCGTGTCCGCGGGGTCCTCCATCATGCCCGGCAAGATCAACCCGGGCATTCCGGAGCTGGTGATGCAGGTTGGACTGGAGATGTCCGGGGTCGCACACGTGGTCGCCGCGGCGGTCCACGCCGGCGAGCTTGAGCTCAACGTGATGGAGCCCGTGATCGTCTCGCAGCTCCATCCCGGGATCCTGCGTCTCACGGAGACCGCCAGGGTCTTCGCGGACGCCTGTCTGGCCGGGATGGCGTGGAACGCCGATGTCCTCGAGGCACACCTGGCCGGGTCGCTCCTCGAGAAGGTGCAGCGATCCGAGCGCGACGGATATGCATCGGTGGCCTCCGCTGCCGACACCGCCTCTCCGACATGACGGTGGACTGGTGATGGCCGGGCTTGCAGCAGCGGTCGCCGACTTCACGGTGTCCGTGACCACTGATCCCGACCAGCTGGCTCTGGCCGACCGCGTGGCCCGCCTCTTCGCGGACACGGTGGCGGTGGCGGCGGCCGGTCGGCGGGCGCCGTCGTCGAGCGCGCTTGAGCGGGCGATCGGCGTCATCCCGGATGGCCCCTGCAGGGTCATCGGCAGTGCCACGCGAACAGACATGCGCACCGCAGCGCTGTTGAACGCGTTCGCGGCGCACGCTCTCGACTTCGACGACGTCTCGGAGGTCGCCTACACCCACCCCAGTGCCGTGATCGTGCCCGTGATCTCCGCCGTGGCCGACGCCCACATCGTGACCCACGGAGATGCCGTGGAGGCCTACACGATCGCGTTCCAGGTCGAGTCTGCCCTCGCCACGGCGGTGCCGGTCCGGGCTGCCTACAGCCGCGGGTGGCATGCATCGGGCGTGCTGGGTCCGATCACCGCCGCCGTCGCCGCGTCCCGCCTCCTTGGGCTCGACGCAGACCAGGCGCGGCACGCTCTCGGCCTTGCGGTGGCGAGCGCAGGCGGGACGCTGGCCAACTTCGGATCGATGGCGAAGCCCCTCACGGTCGCGCGGGCTGCAGCGGACGGGCTCTGGGCGGCGGTTCTCGCCGGCACCGGTGTCACCGCCGGCGAGGACACGCTCGGTGGCAGAGGCGGCTTCCTCGACATGTTCGCGGCTCGCGACCGAGCCGGTCTCGTCGCGGATGCCCTGGACCTTCCGTGGGCGCTGCTGGAGCACGGACCGGACCCAAAACCCTATCCCGCCTGCTCGGCGGCGCGGTGCGCGATCGACGCGGCACGTCTGATCGGTGCCGACCCGGGACAGATCGCCTCCATCACCGTCACCACCGAGCCGCACGGGCTTGATGCGCTGGTTCACACCGATCCCCGGAGCGCGGACGAGGCGCGGTTCAGCCTCGGGACGCTGGTGGCTCTCGCGCTGGTTGACGGGGAGGTCACGTCTGTCTCGTTCAGCGCCGAGTCGCTGGGCAGGCAGATCGTGAAGGACCTCGCCGCACGCGTCCAGGCACAGACGGACGCCGTTCCCCCGATCGGCCCGTCTGCATGGAAGGACGCCTACGCGGTCGTTGTCGCCTCCGATGCGAGGGGCTCGACAACGAGCCGCCGGGCAGATGCCCCCCAGGGGGCGGCGTGGCCCTGGGAGGATCTCCACCGCAAGTTCGACCTCTGCACCGCCGGCCACCCGGACGCGGACGCCTGGCGAGACGCCGTCACCGGGCTCGCCGATGAGCGCCAGTGGAGCAGCAGGTTCCACCTGCCCTGAGGCCCGCGATCCGGCCAGAGCCTCGCCATCCTCCTTCGCAGGCCACGGCCACGTGCCCCGATGGCACGTCCCTCCACGCGACGTGCCGGTGGATCGCCAGCCGTCAGGCGTGGCCGCACGGCATGTCATGTGCGCAGCCCGGGAATCAAGTGGCGCGCCCGACAGGATTCGAACGTGCAGACGCCATGCGTTTCGGGCGGATCCCGATCGCGCCGCGGCCGTGGTGACCGAACCGGACCTGGTGACGACGAACCTGCCGGATCAGGCTCCCAGGGCGCCGGCCGCCACCTGGAGCACCCCGTCGGGCCGTGTGAACGAGTACCCGGTCCCCGTGACGACGACGAGCGCGACCGGCGGGCGCCCTGCCACCCGGTCGCGCAGGCGCAAGAGGCCGGCTGCCGCGGGATCAACCACGGAGGGGTGGGACCCGAGCTTGACCTCGAAGGCGGCCCAGTCGCCGCCGGGGAGCTCGATCACGGCGTCCGCCTCGAGCCCCGCAGCGTCCCGGTAGTGGCAGATCCGGCCCCTGAGCGGCCCGGCGAGGACCCGCAGGTCGCGTATGACCAAGGTTTCGAACAGCAGGCCCATCAGGTTGAGGTCGGCCAGCAGGGCGTCAGGGCCAGCCCCGAGGGCCGCCACCGCCAGCGACGGGTCGGCCAGGTGACGGACGGGTGAGGCTCGCAGGCGGGTCCTGCTCCGCAGGCTGGGGCTCCATGCGGGGAGGTCATCGGTCAGCAGCAGGCGGTCGAGCGCCCCGAGGTAGGCACGGGCGGTCTCCACCTTCATCGACCGGTCTGCGCCGGCGTCGGCCGCGAGGCCCTCCGCGCTCACGGGGCAGGCCGTGTTGCGGGCGAGCGAGCTGAGGAGCGCACGCACGCCGGCGGGATCCCGCCGGACTCCGTCAACACGCGACACGTCGAGCCGGCAGACATCCTCGAGGTAGCCCTCGTTGAGGAGGGAGGCCTGTGCCGGTGTCAGGCTGAGGTTTCCCGGCCATCCGCCGACCGTTATCCGCTCCGCGAGGTCACCGACACGGAGCCCGGGATCCGGTGCGCTCACCCGCTCGCCCAACAGCACCCGAGAAAGGGAGACCGTGTTGGCCGAGTAGCCGCTCTCCACGAGCGCCATGGGGCGCATCCGGAGGCGGATGAAGCGGCCCGCACCCGAATGACGTCGCGCGTCGTCCCGGGGCGCCGACGAGCCGGTGAGCACGAACTGGCCCGGTGCCCGGCGATCGTCGACCTCGTGGCGCACCAGGTTCCACAGGTCCGGCATCTCCTGCCACTCGTCGATGAGGCGCGGCGTCGCGCCGGCGAGCACGAGGGCTGGGTCAACGGCGAACGCCTGTTGGCCCGCGGGCGTGTCCATGCGGATCTCGCTGGTCGCCGCCTGGCGGGCGGTCTCCGTCTTCCCGCAGGCCCGTGGCCCCTCGATGACGACGGCTCCGGCCGCTCCGAGCGCCTCTTGGAGCTGGGCGTCCATCACCCGCTGCCGGTACCCGTGGAGGTGCGGATCAGGGTTTGTCACGTGCCCGTTGTCGAGCGCCACCGCTGTCGCGTCAACCGTAAGGGATCGACTTGCAGGACAAGCAGGGGGTTGTCTTGCAGTGTCTACAGGGGGTGGCGGGCCCTCATTCGCGCAAGGAACGCGCGTGGGACCAGGGCTCGTTGTCCACGATCCAGCAGGCGTTCTGCCCATTCCACATGGGCAACAAGGTCCACCCGTCGGAGTCGCTCGCGGCCTACTTCCCGTGGCTGGCGAAGGAGTGGCATCCGACGAAGAACGCCCTCCGGCCCGATCAAGTCACCCGGGCGTCAGGCCGCGAGATCCACTGGATCTGCGAGGTCGGGCACGAGTGGTCGGCGGTCGTCTACTCACGGACGTTGTCGGCTTCGGGCTGCCCCGAGTGCTTCCGTCTCGGCAGCGCCGCGAAGGCGAAGGCCGGCGCGAAGCGGAGCCGGAAGGCGACCAACGACCGCGTCGAGGCACAGGTCGCGTTGTTGGCCTCACCGGACCGCTCCGACTGAC
This sequence comes from uncultured Chloroflexota bacterium, assembly GCA_903930745.1. Taxonomy (GTDB): domain Bacteria; phylum Chloroflexota; class Limnocylindria; order Limnocylindrales; family CSP1-4; genus CAIXZV01. The sequence goes on from CAIYZX010000364.1 coordinate 10,162, forward strand.
GTTCCCGAGCGCTACGCTTCGGGCATGCCGATTGACGAGCAGCCCATCCGCAATGACCTGCGCGCCCGAAAGATCCTCTTCGACACCTACTGGACCTCAGCCGGGTGGCGACCTTCTCCAGTCACCGTTCCGGACGACCTCGAATACGCGACCGCTGCCGGCTACATGTTCCCGGCTCGCACAGCGGGCCATGACGAGTGGATCCATACGGCCCGCCGGATCCGCGACAGGACCGCGGTCGCCGACGTTGCCGCGGCGTTCGTCGGCAGCCTTGGTCGCCGCCGGCTGGCGCAACGCTCGGCCCTTGGCAGCCTCGCCTCGGTGCGCCATCTTGACGAGCACGCGTGGCTTGCCTGGTCAGCCCATTGCGGCGAGTGCGGCATTCCGAGCCAATCGAGTGTGGACCTCAACGTCCTCAATTTCGAGCGCCACAAGTGGGGCGGGGTCCGCCACGGGGACCCGATCTACGCCTGGTTCGACCTCGACCTTTTCGCTCGCAGTGAACGTCAGGCCGAGACTGACGAGGATGTTGCGATCCTCAACGCCATCCTTGACTCTGCTCGCCGGGCTCGGCCCGAGGCGCGGCCGCGGGATCTCGAGCAGGCCATCCAGTCGGTCGTTCCATCAAGCAAGGCAGAGCGGGAGATCTTGCTCGGGATCCTCGCCCTATCCGGCGTACTCGCCACAACCGAGCATCAAGGGCTCCTTGCGGCTTGGGTTCCATACACAGATCGTCAGCCTCCGCCGCGACCCTCGGAGAACGACTGGCTATACCCGATGTTCTGGTGGCGTGGCTCCGACGGCGTGAACGAGGACGCCGCTCGCTCGGTCTTCGGCGACCGAGTCAAGTAGCCGCCAAATCGTCCGTCGCAACCGTGCTCTAAGGAGGCTGTGAGCGCCGGCCTTCCCACGCAGATAAAACAGGGGGTGGCGCGCCCGACAGGATTCGAACCTGCGACCTTCGGCTCCGGAGGCCGACGCTCTATCCGCTGAGCTACAGGCGCGCGTGTGGCGACGGCGAGGCGTCGCGGGCCGCAAGTCTACCGCGTCCGCGCCACCGTCGCGCAC
>CAIYZX010000365.1 GCA_903930745.1 uncultured Chloroflexota bacterium
CCAGTGCCGGAGCTGTCACGCTGTCCCAGCGGCCCCATCGCCTCCACGATGCTGCCGGTCACGGGCAGGACCGGGGGAAGCGCGTCTGCGCCAACGATGACGCGTACGGGGCCCGAGCCGTCGTCCACCATGAGGCCGAGCCCGTCTGCCAGCTGGACCGGGGCCTCGGCCACTGCTCCGGTGACCCAGACACGGAACCCCTCAAGCGCCTCGCCGGCGGCGCCGGTGAGCACCGGAACGGGGAGCGGCAGGATTCCCGGGTCCATGAGGGTCACCGACGAGAGGGTCGTTCGCAGCGTCCGCTCGCCGTAGCGCGTGCCGATGGTGCCCGCGACGTGGACGCGGGTGCCCGCCGGGATCGGGAGCAGGGCGGCGGCATCCAGGTAGAGGGCGATGCCTGCGCCATCGTCCTGGACAAAGCCGGTGCGCCCGGAATCGAGGGCGGCGAGGGCGGTGGTCAGGACACCCTCGACCTCCACGGGAGAACCGTCCGGCAGCACGCGGGCTGCGGCGATCGACGTGACCGGGTTGGGCGTGGGCGACGGTGTTGCCGTGGGCGACGGTGTTGCCGTGGGCGTGGGATCGGGCGTGGGTGTCGGCGTCGGCGCCTCGGTGGGTGTCGGTGTCGGCTCGGGGGTGGGTGTCGGCATCGGCGCCTCGGTGGGTGTCGGTGTCGGCGCCTCGGTGGGCGTGGGCGTCGGCGTGGGCGTGGGCGTGGGCTCGATCGTGGGCGTCGCCGTGGGCGCCTCGGTGGGCGCCTCGGTGGGCGTGGGCGTCGGCGCAACCGTGGGGTCCGGGGTTGGCACAGCCGTTGGCGACGGCGTGGGGCTGGGCGTGGGCGCCGGAACGGGAGCCGCGGCCAGGTCCTGGGCCACGGGCGCCGCGTTGACCACAAGATCCGCGGCGTTGTCGTTGGAGTCCGCGATGTTCCCGCCGGAGCCGCCGGGCCGCCGCTCGATGGACCGGCCCGCGGCCGGCGCGGGGGCAGCCGTCCCCTCCACGAAGGCATTCACGGCATCGCCCCATGCCACGGCGTCCACCGGCGAGCCACCCGTTGCGCGCAGCACCATGGCCCCTCCCGTTGCGGCAAGCCCGCCCGAGTACGTGGCGTCCGCGACGCCCGCGTAGACGCCCAGCGTGTTCGCCACGAGCAGGTGCCGCCCGGGCGCGATGAGCGTGGCAACGGTCCAGGCCGCCTTGCGCGTCACGGTGGCCCCGGAGCTCGTCACGTACGCCAGCTCCAGGCCCGCGAGGTCAAGCGTGGACAAGCCCGCGTTCGAGATCTCCACGTACTCGTCTGACGCGGAGGCGCCACCGGTCACCACCTCGGCCACCACCAGTCCCGTGGAAGCGGGCCAGGCGACCGCGGCAACCGGCCCGAGATCCGGTTCGGCAGGGCCGCGCGCGCTGCCGGGTGGCACCGCGAGCAGGGCAACCAGGACAAGCAGGAGCACGGCATACGCCACGGGCCGGACACGCGCCATCAGGGACCTCCGGGAAGGGGTGGCCGGTGGCGGGAACCGTGGGGCGAACCGTACGCCCCGCCAGTTATGCGCCACTCTTCCGCCGCTCAACGGCGGCTCGCCTGGGACAGGGCGGCCACCCGGGGCGCGAGCCGGTACCATGCGCCATCGGCCGCGCACCCGCCCGGCCCCCAAGATGCGACACGCACTGGCCGCATGGCGGCCCTCAGGAG
>CAIYZX010000366.1 GCA_903930745.1 uncultured Chloroflexota bacterium
GCTCCACGGAGAAGACCGTGGGGCCGGGCAGCGCGGACTCCGGCGCGGCGCGCGAGAGACGCGGCTCCTCGTGGGTTGCGAGGCCGATGCCATGTCCCAGGCCATGGCCATAGGCCGGCCAGCGCCCATCCCCGTCGATCACGCCGCGGGCCAGGGCATCGCACGCCCGGCCGTCCAGCGCGGCGCCCACCGCGACAGCGGCCGCGAGGGCGTCGATGGGCGCCTGCTGCGCGCGCCGGACCACGTCATACACGGCGAGGTCCCGCTCGGACGGCTCGCCCACGAAGAGCGTCCGCGTCATGTCGCTGCGGTACCCCTCCACCTGGGCGCCGAAGTCGAACAGCAGCACGGAGCCGTCCAGCAGCGGGCGGTGACCCGGCGACCCGTGCGGAAGGGCCGCCTCCGGGCCGGCCAGGCAGGCCACGTCGAAGGCCAGCGCCTCGGCGCCGCCCGTGCGCATCAGCCACTCCAGGCGCAACGCAAGGTCGTGCTCCGTGACGCCTGCCCGGATCTCCGGCAGCAGCGCCGCGAGCGCCCGGTCCGCAACGGCGCAGGCGGCCGCGATGCGCTCGATCTCGTCCGGCGTCTTGACGGCGCGCATGGCCTCGACCCACCCGTCCACCGGCACCAGCTCCACCTCCGGCGCGGCGGCCTGCAGACGCAGCCAGAGCGCGTGCGGGACCGCCGCCGCCTCCAGCGCGACCCGCTTCGCCCCAGTGGCGGCCACCAGTCGGGGCCAGGCGGCCGGCAGGTCGTACCCGATCTCGTCAACAGTGGCCGAGGAAGCCTCCCGCCTGGCCTGGATCGTGTAGCGGGAGTCCGTGACAACCGTCACGCCGTCCTCTCCCACCAGGAACTGGCCGGAGTGGCCCGCCACCTTGTCCTCGCCAGCTGCGAGGGTGAAGCCGGTGAGCCAGCGCATGTGCTCGGCCTTCACGCCGAAGTAGGCGCCCACGTCCTCGTCCGCCATCCGGGCGCGGAGCCGGGCAAGACGTGCCGGAAGGTGCGAGCGCTCCGCCGCGCGCCAGCCGGCGCGCCGGGCCGCGGACGGCGGCTCGGCGAAATCGGCGGGAGACGGCAGGCTGAACACGTGGGGCCTTCTAGTAGCCGTACTTGCGGAGCTTGGCCTGGTGCTCGGCGAGCGTCTTGCTGAAGTCGTGCGCGCCCTTGCCCTCCGGGATCGCGACAAAGAAGATGTAGCCGGCCTTGGTGCTCGGCACGAGGGCGGCGTCCAGCGAGGCGAGGCTGGGAGTGCAGATGGGCCCGGGCGGAAGGCCGCGGACGGCGTAGGTGTTGTAGGCCGCCAGGCGGTCCGGCAGCTGCTGCTCCGCCATCGCGCCGGCCGGCACGGTCCAGAACGTGTACCGCTGCCACTCGTCCGAGTACTTGCCCAGCTTCACGGAGTCCACCGCGTAGATGACCGTGGGGTCTGCCTGGAGGAGGCCGTGCTTCACGCCCGCCAGCCGGTCGATGCGGTTCTGGTAGACGCCTGCGATGAGCGGGCGCTCCTTGTCCAGCACCGCCTCGCGCTCCACGAGCGACGCGAGCGTCAGCACCTGGTAGAAGGTCAGGCCGCGCTTGTCCGGGACCTGGAGACGCGCCTCGCCCACGTTCGCATAGAACGCGTCCAGCATCATCCGGACCAGCTCCTCGGTGGTGGTCTGGCCACCCTCGTCGACGCGCAGCGTGTACGTGGCCGGGTACAGGAAGCCCTCGAGCGACGTGCCCTTTGGCCGGACATTCTCGTCAAGCAGCCACGGATAGTCGGCCAGGAGCTCATCCGGGGGATCCACCACCAGCTGGTAGAACGCCTTGGGGTCCACGGCGGTGCCCGTCACCGTCTGCAGCTTTGCGGTCATCTGCTCCAGGCGCAGGCCCTCTCGGAACGTGATGTCCGCTGTCTCGATGACCACCCGATTGTCGATGAGACCGGTGACCACCTGCGCCGGCGTCAGGTTGCCGGCGAGCAGGAACCTGCCGGCGGTCAACTGGGGCGCCAGCCCGTCGATCTCGGCCTGGAACAGGAACGCGCGCTCGCTGGCGATGATCCCGGCCTCCTTGAGACGGGGTGCGAGCAGCGCCGGCGTGTCGCCGGACTCGACGGTGAACTCGATGGGTGCGGGGTTGATGCCGGCCGGATCTGTGAGCGACGCCCCGAGGTCCTCGCGGACGAAGTCCTCCACGAAGCCGAAGCGAAGCAGGCCCGGATTGGAGTCCGCGAGCGGGACGATGATCGCGCGGGTCAGTGGTCGCGCGACGGTGATCATCACGAGCAGCACGCCCACCGCCAGCACGCCCATGAACAGCGTGAACCTGACCAGCGTGAGGAAGCCGCCGCTACGGCTGCGGTACCGCCCGTCGCGCCGGGGGTCGCCCGGGCCCCGCCCGTACCGGCCGGTCCGTTCGTAGGCGTTCAGGCGCCGACCCTCCGGCTCGTCGCCCGTCGCGGGGACGGCCATGGGCTCGCGCGGGCCACGCCCACCACGGACGGTCATCGATCCTCCTCGGCAGCCCGGCTGGGCTGGATCACGGCCGCGGCCCTCGCGTCCAGCGCGTCCTGGAGGATCACGGCGGCCGCCTCCCTGTCGATCTTCGCGCGAAACGCGTTCCGCTGCATTCTGCTGGGTGGCCCGCCGGAGCGTCCTCGCGGCATGCGGCCCAGCCGCCGCTCCGCCTCGAAGGAGGACAGGCGCTCGTCGTGCATTGAGACCGTCAGCCCCAGGGCCGTGCCCAGCTCCCCGGCCCACGCCCGGGCGCCGACAGCCATCTCGCCCTCGTTGCCCCTCGCCTCCACGGGCAGGCCAACGATGATCTCCAGCACGCCCTGCTCGCGGCAGACACGGCCGATGGCGGTGACGTCCTCCTCCATGGAGGCGCCGCGGTTCACCGTCTGGAGCGGGCGGGCGATCCCCACGCCGGCATCGGCCACCGCAAGGCCGATGCGCTTGGCGCCAAGGTCGATCCCGAGGATCCTCCGCGGGCCGCCGGAGCGCGGCACGTCCATCACGGGGTGGCCTCCACCGGGTCCAGCACCGTGAAGCTGACCCGCTGGGCGATGCCGGGGACCGTCTCCACGAACCCCGGCCACAGCTCCACGGTCACCGTTCCATACGGGTCCAGCAGCGCGTGCACCTCGTCCGCGGTGAGGCCCGGGAGCTGCTGCCGGAGCGCATCCGCGTCCACGGGCGGCACCTCGCGGGCTGTGGCGGTCGCCGGGAAGGCGACGGAACCGTCGTCCATGACGGTGCCCTCGCCCACCTTGATGCTCGTGGAGCCCGCCACCAGCGTGGCGCCGTCCTTCAGAGTGGCGTTGATCCGCGCGGCGGCGATCCCCTCGATGGGCGAGGGATCCACGGCCAGCATCGTGGCCGTCGCGCTCAGCGTGAGGGTGAAGCTGGGGACCTCCTGGTTCACCAGCGAGTCCGGGTCCACGGACGGCTGCGGCTCTCCCATCGCCACCGTCTCGGGGAACGCGGTGAGCCCCGGCGTGATCGCGCCCGGGTCCTCCAGCGCCATCGCCAGCTGCGCGTCCAGCTCCGCCTGGAGCGAGGCCAGCGCGCCGTCAACGTCCTTCTTCGAGATCTTCGTGTACGTGGTCTCCGTGCCTCCGTCCGTGGCATTCGGGTTGGTGACGCGGACGACGGTCCGGTTGTAGCGTGCGGGCACAACGCTGATCGCGCCGGCTGCGACGTTGCCGGACAGCCCCGCCTCGACGGCGGTGACGGCGACCTCGCTCACCTGGCAGGTGAGCGTCACCTTGCTCCCGCTGCCCGTGATGATGGCCACGGGCAGGAACACCTCCTCCGCGATGGCAAACGCCACGCCGTCGCGGGTCTTGACCTCGGAGCCCTTGGGAATGGTGTACGACGCTGTAGGGTCGCAGTTGCTCCAGCGCACGCCGCCC
>CAIYZX010000367.1 GCA_903930745.1 uncultured Chloroflexota bacterium
ATGTTCGCGCTGCTGACGCCGTCCGAGATCGGCAGCTCCTGGGTGAGCATCGTCATCCCGCACGAGCTGGTCCACCTCGTGTTCGACACTGCCGTGAAGAACCCATACCGCTTCCCGCCCCGCTGGGTGAACGAGGGCCTGGCGACGTATCTCTCCGAGGGCTACACGGGAGCGGACCGGGGGAACATCAAGGACGCCATCCGTTCCGGCGACCTCCTGCCACTGTCCGCGCTGACCGGCCAGTTCCCCACGGATCCGGCGAAGACGTACCTGGCCTATTCCGAGGCCGTCTCCGGCATCGACCACCTGGTCAAGACGTATGGCAAGGACGCTCTCCTCTCGCTGGTCGCGGCCTACAGGGACGGCCTGACCGACGACGAGGCGCTGGTCCGCGCCACCGGCGTTGACATGGCGACGTTCGAGGCCGGCTGGCTCAAGAGCATCGGCGCAGAGGCGCCCACGCAGTACGGTCCGCAGCCGGATCCCGAGGGTCCGCTGCCGCCCGGCTGGGACCAGCCCATCGCAACGGCGCACCCCGGATCCGGCGGTTCCCCGGCGCCGTCCGATGCCAGCGCACGGCCGGGCACAACCGCCACGCCCGGGAGCACGGCCGCACCCGGCGACAGCGGCGATGGCGGCTCCGTTCCCTCGGACGGTGGCATGCTGATCGCGGCCGTCGTCGTCGTGGTGATGGTGGCGCTTGTCGGCTGGCTTGTGGCCGCCAGGCGCCGGCGCGCCACGCCATGATGCCGCCCGTGCCGGAGCCGTCACCCCAGGCGGCCACCCCGGCACCAGACGCTGCGGCACCCCGGCCGCCCGCCACGCCGGCCGGCCGCCTGGCTGCGCGTCTCCGTGCCATTCCCACGTGGCAGGTCACACTGGGTGTGGCCCTGCTCGCCCTGGGCTTCCTGATCGCCGCGCAGCTCGCCTCCGAGGGCCCGAGGATCCGATACACGAGCCAGGAGCGAACGCCGCTCGTGGAGACCGCTCGGTCGCTCCAGGGCGAGCAGGACGCGCTCAAGGCCCGGATCCTGGAGCTGCGCGCGGCGATCCAGGACCTCGAGGCGACGGGCGAGGGCGGTGCCGCCGTGACCAGGCAGCTCAACGACCGCCTCGAGCAGGCGCGTGTCGACGCGGGCCTCGTTGCGCTCACCGGACCCGGCATCGTCATCCGGCTCGAGGACAGCACGGTCACCGTGCCCGCCGGCGGCAATGCCCGCGACTACCTGGTCTCCGGGCAGGACGTGCTCACCGTTGTGGAGGAGCTGTGGCTGGCCGGCGCCGAGGCAATCGCGGTGAACGGCGAACGCGTCACCGTCGCCACGGCCGTCGTGGACATCGGTGGCTCTGTGCTGGTGAACTCCGCATACCTCGCACCGCCGTACGAGGTCTCCGCGATCGGCCCGGACGGCATGTTCACCACGATGAGCACATCGCCTGGGTTCGTCGACTTCGTGCACGCCCGCGCGGAGACGTTTGGCATCCGCCTCTCCTACGCCATCTCGGAATCGGTCGATCTGCCCGCCTATGCAGGCTCCGTCAACCTGCGGTACGGCCATCCCACGGAATCGGAGGCACCCTGATGCGCCGCAGGTCCAGCAGGGTCGCGATGTCGCTGGTGCTCCTGCTGCTGGGGTTCCTCGTGGTGGTCCAGCTGCGCTCGCAGACGACAGGGGATCCCCTCGCAGGCATGTCCGTCCAGGAGATCGGCGAGCTGGTCGCGAACCTGACCACCCGCAACAACCAGCTCCGAGAGGAGATCGCGACACTCGAGAGCCAACGGGAGAGCGTCCAGGCCGCCGTCCAGCGAGGCGACACGTCCGCGGTGGGGATCCGCTCCGACCTCGCGCGGATCCTCGCCTGGTCGGGCGCGGCACCGGTGACGGGTGCCGGCGTGCGGATCTCCGTCGCGGGCATGGTTCCCGGTGATGCCCTGGAGCTCCTGCTCAACGAGCTGCGCAATGCCGGGGCAGAGGCGATCGCCGTTGGAGATGCGCGCCTGGTGCCCGGCATTGTGGCGACGGGACCGGCCGGCGACGTCGCGATTGGCGATCTCACGGTCGTCGATCCGATCCAGGTGGTGGCCATCGGCCAGCCCGAGACGCTCGCCGGCTCGCTGACCCGGGTGGGTGGCCCCATCGCCCAGCTGGCCGCCCTCTACCCCGAGGCGGTGGTCACCGTGTCGCCGATGGATCGGCTGGACATACCGGCCACCACCCGCCGGCTCACGCCGACGCTTGGCAGACCGCGCATCTAGGCGCCTGCTGCTACCCTCGACCCGATGTCCGTTACACCTGCCCTGCAGCTCTATCTCGGCGACCTGCTGCGGCTTCGGCGGCCGCATCCCTGCGGCGGCGAAACCTGGCTCGTCGATCGCCTTGGCGCGGACATCGGCCTCCGGTGCGACACCTGCGGGCGCCATCTCCTCCTGCCCCGTCCGGTCGTCGAGCGGCGGCTTGCCGGGTTCGTCCGACGTGGCGACCCGGCCCTCTCCGCGGCCGTGGGACCGCAGGCACGATGAGCAATCCGCCGGCGAGCATCCCTGCCCCTGATCCGGACGATCTCACGAGCGATCCCGGGGGCGCCCTCGAGGTCTTCCGCAACCGTCCGTTCCTGCTGCTCTGGCTAAGCCAGCTGTTCACGCAGATCGGCGGGAACATGGTGCTGTACGGGCTCACGGTCATCGTCCTCGAGGCCACCGCATCCAACACCGCGGTAAGCATCCTCGTGCTCTCGTTTCTTGGCCCGGCGGTGCTCTTCTCCGCCGTTGCCGGTGTGTACGTGGACCGCCTGGACAAGCGTGGCGTTCTCGTGGGCACCAACGTCCTGCGTGCCGTCTTCTTCATCCTGCTCTTCCTGGCCGGCACGAACCTGCTCGTCATCCTGCTGCTGAATGCGATCATCTCCACCATCACGGTGTTCTTCGCCCCGGCGGAGGCCGCGATGATCCCCACCATCGTGCCCCGCAGGCAGCTGATCAGCGCGAACGGCGTCTTCACCCTCACCCTCAACGCCGCGTTCGCGGTCGGCTATGCCGTCATGGGCCCCCTGGTTGTCACCCTCCTGGGCGCCCCGGGACTGATCATCGTCGTCGCTGCGTGCTACCTCATCGCCGCTGCGTTCTGCTGGACGCTGCCGGCCCACCCGGTGCCATCCTTCAGGGAGTCCGGCGTGCCTGGGCTGCTGAGCCCGGACACGGAGCAGGCCATGGGCTCCACGCTGGCCCAGCTGCGTGAGGGCATCGCCTTCATCCGCGACCACAGGTCGATCAGCTGGTCGCTGCTCTACCTCGGCATCGCTGCCTCGCTGGTGGGAGTCCTCGGCGTGCTGGGGCCCCGGTTCGCCACGGATGCGCTCAACCTCGAGTACAAGGACTTCGCCGTGGTGGTCCTGCCGCTGGGGTTCGGCATCGTGACCGGCATCCTCCTGCTGAACTCGTTCGGGCACCTGCTTCCGCGCCGCCGGATCATCGAGCTTGGCCTGGTCTCGCTGGGCCTGTTCGTGGCCCTCATGACGGCGGCCGGTCCGATCTCCCGCCTCCTGCAGCACGCGGAGGAGGCGAGCGGGCTGCCGCAGTCGCTCGCCGACTTCACGTCGCTCCTGTCCATCGTGGTCTTCGTGGCCCTGCTCGCCGGTGTCGCCTACGGCTTCGTCGCCATTCCCGCCCAGACACAGCTCCAGGAGGACATCCCGGAGGACACTCGCGGACGGGTGTTCGGCGTCCTGAACATGCTCGTCTCCGTTTCCAGCTTCCTGCCCATCATCATCGTGGGCCCGCTCTCGGATCTC
>CAIYZX010000368.1 GCA_903930745.1 uncultured Chloroflexota bacterium
GCGGGACCCCGCGCCGCAACAGGCCACACGCCACTCGACCAGTGCGCGCCGGACGGCCCAGGATCGCCGGCATGAGCTTCACGATCAGCGCTCCCGTCATGCAGGCCCCGGCAGCGGACCGGCTGGAGATCCGGGACCGGGTGGTCATCGAGGTGGACGACCGCGGCGTGATCACCGCCATGGAGGACGCCGCGACAGGGCAGGGCCGCAGCCTCGCCGGCGGCAGCCGCGATCATCACGAGGCGCCGGCGGGCCACGTCCTCATCCCGGGCCTCGTGGACACCCACTGCCACGCCCCGCAGTGGCCCCAGCTGGGCACCGGCCTGGACGTCCCGCTGGAGGACTGGCTCTTCCGCTACACGTTCCCGCTGGAGGCCAGGTACGCGGACCTGGACTTCGCAAGGCCGGTCTGGGCGGATCTCGTCGCGGGCCTCCTCGCCCACGGCACCACCACCGCGGTCTTCTACGCCTCCCAGGATCGGGCGGCCACCACGGCCCTCGCGGAGGCGGTGGCGTCAGGCGGCCAGCGTGCGTGGGTGGGTCGCGTGGCCATGGACCACCCCGAGGGCACCCCGCCCTACTACCGTGATGCAAGTGCCGAGGACGGGATCCAGCAGAGCGCCCGCAGCATCTCGGAGATCCGCGCCGTGGACGCCGGCCGCGGCAGGGTGGCTCCCGTCGTCACCCCGCGCTTCACGCCCGCGTGCACGGACGAGCTGCTCCGTGGCCTCGGCGCGCTGGCAACAGCGGAGAACGTCCTCGTCCAGACCCACTGCTCGGAGTCCAACTGGGCCCACCAGTACAACCTCGAGCGGTACGGCATGACGGACGCCACCGCGCTCGACGGCTTCGGGCTCCTGCGCCCCGGCACCGTTCTCGCCCACGCCAACCACGTGACCGATGCGGACGCGGACCTCCTCGTGCAGCGCGGTTCAGGCATCGCCCACTGCCCCCTCTCCAACGCCTACTTCAGCAACGCGGTCCTCCCGGTCCGGCGACTGGTGGGCAAGGGCGTGCGGATGGGTCTTGGCACGGACGTCTCCGGCGGTGCCTCGCCCAGCCTCCTGCACAACGCCCACGACGCGGTCACCGTCTCGAGGATGCTCGAGGACGGCGTGGATCCCACGCGGACGGCCGGCCCGGATCGCGGCGTCCCGGGCGCCAGGATCGACACCACCTTCGCCTTCTGGCTCGCCACCAAGGGCGGCGCGGACCTGCTGGGCGCACCCATCGGGCTGCTGGAGCCGGGTCGCCGCTTTGACGCGATCCTCGTGGACACCGCCTCGCGGAGGGGCTCGCTGCGGACGTGGCCCGGCATCGACACGCCGGAGCGCGTCTTCGAGAAGCTGGTCCGGCTCGCCGCCCCCGCGGACATCACCGATGTCTGGGTGGACGGCCGGCGCGTGGCAGGCTCCGGACCGGGCGAGGGAGCCGGCGAGGGAGCCGGCGAGGGAGCGGGTCCAGCCTAGAGCCCCTGGTCCGCGCCGGTCCCGGGCCGCGGGCGGCCGGGTTCCGCCTCAAGCTGCCCGCCGCGGACGGTGGCGCCCACCACCATCGCGGCCGCCACGAGCACCAGGTTCTTGATGATGTACTGGCCCTCCAGGGTGGGCGCGATCGGGAAGATCTGCCACGTCTCCGCAGGGAAGAGCACGAGCGGCGTGAGGGTGCCGGCCATCTGCGCCACGAGGAGCAGCAGGGTGGCGCGCAGGAAGCGGCCGCTGAGCAGCCCGAGGCCGATGAGCACCTCCCAGGCCGCCAGCACGGGCAGCGAGACCGCGGGTGGGACGACGCCGAACGTGAGCGTCTCGATGGTCCGCGTGGCCAGCTCCGCGGCCGGGCTCAGGCCGGGGACCAGCTTGAGCGCGCCGAACCAGGTGAAGACCACGCCCACGGCGATCCGCAGTGCCGGGACGGCGACCGAGGCGAGGGCAAGCGTGATCCGGCGGTCCAGCCGGTCAAGGGTGGGGCTGCCGGCGAAGGGCGACCGCGAGGGGGCTGCCGAGGCGGCGGTGGGGGCCGAGGCGGCGGGGGCGCTGGGACGATCCATGACGGGTGCTCCGGTGCTGTGCGTTCCATCTGCCAGTTCGCACCGGGCCCCGCCGCGGATCGGGCGTCCGTCAGGCCGCCGCCTCGGGGGCCAGCTCCGGCAGATCACCGGGACCCCAGGCCCGCGGCGCATCGGACACCGGCCGCAGCAGCACGAACGCGATCACCACCCAGAGCAGCAGGAACGCCACGGCGGCCGGCTGCCCCCAGTTCAGGAGGTCGCGCCCGGCGACCAGCGCCCACACCGCCGGCCCCACCACGGCGCCAAATCGGCCCACCATCGCGTACAGCCCGAAGAACTGTCCGTAGTAGCGCGGCGGCGCCAGCCGGGCCATCAGCGGCCGATCGGACGCCCAGAGCCCCGCCAGCGCCACGCCCACCAGCGCGCCCGCCACGTAGATCAGCTCCGACGGCAGGCCCAGCACGGGGATCAGCGCGGTCAGCGCGAAGATCGCCATCCACGTCACCAGCACCACGTCCAGCGTGCGGCGCGGCCCCACCCGGTCCACCACGAAGCCCCAGCAGAGGCCCGCGGGGATCGCGAAGAGGATCGCCAGGATCGCCGCCGGCTGGGCCTCCGCCCGGGTCATCCCCAGGGACCCCGTGGCGTAGAGGATCACCATGAAGATCAGCGTGTTCGCTGCGTCCGCGTAGAACATCCGGCCCAGCAGGAAGCGGCCGAGGCCCGGGTAGTGCGAGGCGTGCCGCACCGTCTGCGCCAGCTCCCGGAACGCGATCCCGGCCACGGCGGGGGTCAGCGGCGGGACCACCCGGCGCCGCTCCCGCACGAACAGGAACGCAGGCAGCGCCACCACGAGGAAGACCACCGCGATCCCGCGGAAGACGCCCGCGAAGTCCGCCGCGGACGGATCCGTGGTGGAGCCCATCAGCAGCACGCCCACGCCGTACGCGAGCAGGCTGCCCACGTAGCCCACGCCCACGCCGATGCCGCCGATCCGCCCCCGGTTCTCGTCCGTGGAGACCTCCGGGAGGAGGCTGTCGTAGAAGATCAGCCCGGCCTGGTAGGCCACCACAGCGATCACGAAGAGCGCGAACGTGAGCGGCTGGGAAGCTTGCGCGAGGAAGAAGGTGGCGGCGACGCACACCACGGTGGCCGTGGCGAGGAACGGCAGCCGGCGCGACGCCTGGTCTGAGATGGAGCCCAGGATCGGCGCCAGGACGAAGACCAGCAGGGCGCCCAGGGAGTCGAACGCGCCCACCGCGCCATCGTCCAGCCCGAACACCGTCTTCACGAAGTCCGGGAAGTAGAGCGTGACCACGCCCATGGAGAAGCACGTGTTCGCGAGGTCATAGAGGACCCACGCGGCGATGCTGCGACGCGGGACGACACGGCTGTCACGGGTCTCGCCGGTGGTCATCGCGTGGTCCCCTCCGAGTGCGGGATGCCGATGCCGATGCCGATGCCGATGCCGAGAGGGTGACGCCGCCCCGCCCCTTGCGTGACACCGGCGTCACCCGACGCGTGCGCCGCTAGACCGAGACGTGCTCCAGCACCTTCGCGAGATAGCGCGACTTCACCTGCTGCAGCGCCAGCACCTGCTTCGTGGGCGGCAGCCGCAGGATCACGCCCAGGATCGCCGCCATCGCGCGGTGGCTGAAGA
>CAIYZX010000369.1 GCA_903930745.1 uncultured Chloroflexota bacterium
ACCTGGCGGACCTGGCGGCGGCCGACGAGCGGGATCCGGGCGAGGGCTCCTAGCCACCGCACGGCTGCGTGCCCGCTTCGGCGGACGAGGCGCTGATCGCCGGTAGACTCGCCGGACGATGCCCGAACGACTTCCGCACCCCGGTCCCGGCTACCTGAAGAACCACGAGGTCCGCTTCGCCGGCCGCGCCATCGCCGCCGGCATGAGCAGGCCAGTGGATGGTCCGGACGACTGGTGGCTTGGCGTCCTGTGGGTGGTTGACGAGGGCGGCGTGGTCTCGTTCCGCGAGATGGGCCCAACCGCCGGGCCGCCGCCGGAGCCGCCGCTGGTCCGCCTGGGCCCCGCCATCGCCGGGGAGCTCTCCGGGCTGATCCTGGAGGAGAACGGCCGCCTCTGCGTCCGCCTCACCCCGCTCTACCCGCCGGAGGACGACGCCCAGCCGTGGCGCTGCCCGCTGGTGCTGCGGACCGCCTTCAAGTTCGAGCCCGCGCTGGTGGCCACGCTCACGCCCAACGCCCTGGCGGACCGCGTGCTTGCGGGCTTCGCGCGTGCGGTGGAGACCCTGCACCGCCCCTGACCTGGCCACCCGCCCGGGGACGCCCCGCGGGCCGGCCGGAACCCGTGCCCGCCCGGTGACTCCCCGCGGGCCGAGGGAGCATGTCATTTACGATCCTGGAGCGTGGTAGCCCGCCCGGCGGTGCGGCTGCCTGCCTCGTACGCCCAGGGCTCGTAGGTGACAGGAACCTCGTGCGTGGCCCCCGGCCGGCCCCAGCCCCGGGCGTGTCTACCACGATCCTGGGGCGCAGGTGACAGGAGCTGCCCACGTGGTCCGCGCCGCATCAGCCGGCGACCCGCCCGGGGGCGCTGCGAGCCCGTGAACGGCGGGCGGTCTAGACTCATCGGCATGGGTGATCTGTTCGACGAGTTCAAGAAGGAGCTGGAGCGCCGCCGCGCAGAGCTGGAGTCCCAGCCGCGCGAGGGGAGCTGGACGGGCGGCCGCGATGCGCGGGCGCGCGGGGACGACGATGACGGCGAGTCCGCGGACGCGGAACCCCTGGCGCACGACGCCGGCGACGACGATTCCGATCCGGGCGCGCCCACGCCCATCCGCCGCCAGCGCACGCCCGCCGGCAACCGCGAGAGCATCGGCGGCGCGCGCCATGGCGGCGCGGACCGCCCGCCGCGGGACGGCACAGGCACCCACGGCGGCGGCAACGGCCCCCGTGGTCCGCGCGACCGCAACGGCCGGCCCGTGGGCGGCGCCAACGATGGCGAAGAGCCCCCGTCCTGGCGGACGTTCCTCGGCCGCGCCGGCCTCGTCATCGCCGGCGTCATCGTCCTGGCGGTCATCTTCCTCGCCGGTTCCGCCATCGACCTCCTCACGGACGCCACCTGGTTCAAGAGCGTTGGCTTCGACAGCGTCTTCTGGACCCGCCTCTCCGCGCAGGTTGGCCTGTTTGCGGCAGCTGCCGTGGTCGCGTTCCTCGTCATCGGCGGCAACGCCTGGCTCGCCGGGCGCCTCACCCCGCCCGTGGATCCCGAGCGGCCCGGCCGCCTGCGTGAGGCCACGGATCGCTGGTCAGACCAGCAGCGCGAAGCCGAGCGCCGCGCGCGGATCAGCTTCGGCGTGGGCGGCGGCGCGTTCCCGGGCCAGGGCGGCCCCGG
>CAIYZX010000370.1 GCA_903930745.1 uncultured Chloroflexota bacterium
GCCCGTGGCGAGAAGATCGACTGGAAGCACTTCATCTTCGGCTGCATCGCCGGCATCGCGCCCTGGATCGCGGTCTTCTCGATCCTCTGGGCGTTCTCCATGCAGGACGGCCTGCCCGCCGATGCCCAGATCCCGGCCTTCGTGTACGCGATCATCGCCACGCTGTTCGCCAGCTTCAACATCTTCGCGATCACGATGGTGCTGCAGTACAAGCAGATCGGCCGCTGGCGTGACTACCTCGCCGGCGAGAAGACCTACATGATCCTGAGCCTCGTCGCCAAGACGCTGCTCGCGTGGCAGGTCTGGTCCGGGACCCTGCGTCCCTAGCCCCTCCGGCCGGCGGACCCCGCCGGACCGGTGCGCCACGCGCCACCTGCGGCGCCCTGACCTCGAGACCTGTCACGCGGCGGGCTTGACGGGAAGGGCGCCGCTTCCACGCCCAGCTCCTCCATCCGGTCCGCGTAGAGGCCGTACCGGCGGCGCGCCTCGCCGTGGCGGCCCGCGGCCAGCAGCGCGGCCACCAGGCCCACGTGCGCGGTCTCGTCGTAGGCGTCCCGCTCCAGGATGCGCAGGTGGTATCGGGTGGCGCCGTCCGCGTCGCCGTCTGCGGCCGCCCCGGCGGCAAGGTGGCGCGCCGCGGCGATGTACGCCGCCCGTGCCTCCTCGCGGAGTGCCGTCGTCCAGTCCTCGTACGGGTCCTCCTCGAGGAGCTCGCCCGTGTACATGGCCTCCGCCTGGTCCAGGGCCCGCCGCGCCTCCGCGGGGTCGCCGTCCCGCGCCAGCCGCAGCCCGTCCGCGGCCGCCGCGAGGAACCGCTCCACGTCCAGCTCCACGTGGGCAAGGTCCAGCCAGAGGGCCTGCTTGTCCCCGCCGATGAACCAGTCCGCGGCGTAGCTCTTGGCCGGGTCCAGCACCGCCCGGGCCGTTGCCAGCGCCACCGAGAGGCGGTTGGCCAGGGGCTCCGGGTCCTCGTCCGGCCACAGCAGCTCGAAGAGCGTCTCGCGGGTGGTGGGGCGTCCGCGCCGGGCCACCAGGATCTTGAGCAGGTCACGTGCCTTCCTGGACTGCCAGGCCGTGGCCGGGATCGCCTCGCCGCCGCGCAGCACGCGGAACCTGCCCAGGGCGGAGACCTGCAGCGCAGGGCGCAGCGCCCGGTCCAGGGACTCAAGGCGGGCCGCCGCCTCCGCCGCCGGGCCACGGGCGCCCATGGAGCGGAAGATGCCGATGGCATCCGATGCCGCGAGCCTTGCCTTGTCGCCGTCCACGAGACCCGCGAGCACGAGGCGGTTCCGCGCGTCGCCGTACGGGATGGCCTGGTCGCGCCAGACCGCGGCGGCCCGCTCGCACAGCAGCTCCGCCTGGCCGGCGGTGGCGGCGGTCTGCGCCTGGATCTCCAGGCCCGCGGCGTAGCCCGGCTGGTCCTGGCGGGCGGCGGCGAGGTTGGTGGCCTCGCGGGCGAGGCGCTGTGCCGCCGGCCGGTCGCCCAGCGCGAGGAACGTGCGCGCCGCGCCGAGCAGCACGGTCAGGGGCACCACGCTGCGGCCAAGCTCCACGGCCTGGTCCGCGAGCTCGCTGGCGCGCTCCGGCTCGTCCGCCACGATGACCTGGGCGAGGCCGATCAGCGCGGGCGCCAGGGCCTCCGCATCGTCCGTCTCGCGGGCGGCGCGGGCGGCGGCGTCGAATGCGAACCGTGCGAGCAGCAGGTCACCGCGCAGCTGGTGGAGCGACCCCTCGCGGACCAGCGGGTACGCCACGGCGGGGGAGCCCACGCGCTCGTAGATGTCCCTGGCCGCAGAGAAGTCCACGAGGGCCTCCTCGAAACGGCCCAGGCCCTGGTGGGCACGTCCGCGATTGACGAGCAAGCGCGCGTGGAACGAGGCGAAGCCCACGGCCTCGGCCAGGCGGACGGCCTCGTCGCAGGTACGGAACGCCGCGGTGATGTCGCCCAGCTCCAGCTCCAGGGCGCCCCGGGCGTTGCGGATGCGGACCTCCTGGAGCACGTCGCCGGCCTCCGCGGACGCCGCAAGCGCCCGCCCGAACGCCTCCGATGCCCGCCGGGGGTCGTGCGCGAGCTCCGCGCTCATGCCGGCGGCCGTCCACGCGGCGGCGAGGGCGCGCGGGGTGCCCGATGCAAGCGCCAGCTCCAGGGAGCGGTCCGCCGCGGTGGCGCTCGCCGCGACGTCGGCGCGGTGGTAGTGCGCGGACGCGATCCACGCCCAGAGGAGCGCCTCCTCCGCCGGCTCCTCGCCGGTCTGGCGGGCCCGGCCGTAGATCTCCAGCGCCCGGTCGTACTGGCCGCGCAGGCCGTGGACCAGGCCCAGCCGCCAGGCCACCGCAGGCTCCAGCGCGCCGTCCTCAGCGGCGGTGCGCAGCAGCGCCGCCGTGGCCATCCGCCAGTCGCCGCGGACCATCGCGGCCTCGCCCAGCGCCCGGTCCACGGCAGGGGTCCGCAGCTCCTGGGGCAGGCCCGCCGCAGCGTCCAGCACGGGGCGGGTCGCACCGGCGGCCACCAGCGCTGGAGCGTGCCGGTCCAGGAAGGCGGCCAGGGCGTCCGTCTGCCCGGCTCCGATCCGGAGGCGGAGCGCGTCACCACCGCGGTCGTTCGCCTCCAGCCACCAGGCGGCACCCGCGCGTGCCGCGTTGGCCTCGTCGTCGGGAAGCGCCAGCCGTGCCAGCGCGTACTCGCGGGCCAGTCCGTGCAAGGAGAACCAGCCGGGCTCGCCGGCGAGTGGCACGAGGAACAGTCCGCTGCCGATGAC
>CAIYZX010000371.1 GCA_903930745.1 uncultured Chloroflexota bacterium
GACGTCCGTGCCGGGCATCTTCGCGGCCGGCGACTGCATGCGCGGCCAGAGCCTGGTGGTCTGGGCGATCCGCGAGGGCCGCGCCGCCGCCGATGGCGTGGACCGCTACCTCTCCCGCGGGATGGGCCAGCACCGCTGATCTCTCCGTCGGCCGCGTGGGCCGTGGGTCCGGCTGGGCCGCTGCCCGGTTGCCCGTCTGCCCGGTTGCCCGTCTGCCCGTCTGCCCGTCATTCACGGGTGAATGATCAGCACGACCGAGCCGCTGACCTGGGCGCCCGGATTGCACGCTGGGCGGGCAGCCCTGCACCTCGCCCGCCAGGTCCATTCCGTGGTGAATGACGGCAGCCGGACAGGAGGCTGGCGCGCAGGGTCTTCTTCTGGCGCACCATCGAGTGAGTCGCTGGTCGACTTGACGCACGCCCGAGTCGCTGGGCGGTTCGCTCGATGGTGTGCGGCGATCGCGCCGCCGGGGGTGATCGCGCCGCGGGGTCGCCGGGGCGGTGCTACCGAGGCTGCTTCAGCGGCCGAGGCGAGCCGCCATGGCGTAGGCCATGAACCACGCCTCCAGGGACTCCGGGGTGGAGCCGTAGACGTTGTCACCGGCAAGGTGATCGCAGACCACCTCACGGGCGCGGGCGATCTCGCGGCGACGGTGGCCGGCCCACCGGGGATCGTCCAGCGTGAGATCCAGCTGCACCAGCGCCCGCTCCAGACCGGCTGCGGCACGCGCGTCATTGCCGGAAGCCCGCGCGCGGATCGCTCTTCCCGCGTCCGCCCCCACGTTGCCCAGCTGCTCGGCGAGCGTCATGCGCTCCCATCGGGCGAGCGTGAGGTCGGCGTGCATGCTCACGCGATCCCGCGGCGCCGCATCGGCTCTCTCGTCAGTCATCGATCACCTGCAGGAGCGTGTATGGGTGGACGGTCCGCAATCGGCCCACGCGCGCCCGGGGTTGGCCAGGTCACAGTCCCGGGGCGGGGGCTCCGGGCAGCAGGGCCTGGGCACTTGCCCGAAGTCCTTCGGCCATCAGCCGCGTTGGCCCAGCAGCAGCCGCAGCAGAAGTCTCGCGTCGCCAGGGTCCACCGGACGTACCACCAACCCGCAAGGGTCGCGCTTGACCAATCCCGATGGACGGCGTCACGATCGCTGCGCACGCAGCACCGAACGCAGAGGGGGCGCACGTTGGCCGAGACCCAGCGCACGGAGGTGTCCGGCTGGACGCTCGAGGTGACGCGCTCGTGGGCGAGCACCACGCAGCCAGAGCCGTCGGCCGAGCACGAGGCATCGCACGCCGTGATGACGGACCTGCTGCCGCTGGGGCCCGACGACGACGGGGTCCTGCGGGTCGCTGTTGTGGCTCCGGGCGAGCAAGCACCGAGCCTCGTGGCGCGGCTCGGCTACGACGCCGGCGGCGGGTTCGGCGCCGATGCGCTCCTCGTGCCCGAGACCAGCCGGGTGTTCCTCGGCGGCGGGACGCGCATGATCTGCTATGCGCACGCCGAGGGCCGGTGGCGGCGCCAGTGGGAGCGGGAGGTCGAGGTCGGTTTCCGTGGCCTCGCACGGCATGGCGGGACAGTCGTCATGAGCGCCGAGCTCGAGCTTGCCGCATGGTCACTCGACGGTGAGCGACCATGGAGCGCCTGGGTCGAGCCGCCCTGGGGCTACGAGGTCGACGGCGATCGCCTCCGGCTCGACGTGATGGGCAAGAGGTCGGTGCTCGACCTCAACTCGGGAAGCGTGGTCGCCGATCAGGACGGAGCCGCTCGCCGCTTCGTCACCCGCTTGGGCGGCTTGCGCAGCCGCGACTGACCGGCCGCCTTGAGCCTTGCCCGGCGCGCGGCCTGCGCCTTGACGTTCTGTGCCCGCTTCGGCGCGAGTCGGAGACTGACCTGGCGGATCGCGGCGTAGAGCGTCGCCGGTCAGGCGCCGCATACCGGCCACGCGGCCGGGCGGGGTTCGGCGGTGACGCCGGGGATGGGAACCTCGGCGCCATCGAAGTAGAGGCCGGGAGCCGCATCGGTGGTCACCAGGATGTACCAGGTGCCGCGGCTGGGGGCGATGAACGCGTCAAGACGAGGGCCGGTGTCATCCGCCGAGGGGGGCGTCTGCGCCCTTTCCATCCAGGCGTCGGAGATCCTTCGCGCGGTCACAAGGTCGTATCGGACCTCCGCGCACGCGGGCCCCAGCTGGTCGGCCGGGAGATCGAGGGGCTTCGTCGTCCGGTTGACAACGGTCACCGAGCCATCTGCCGCCATGGGCGCGCCAGATGACACCCCGTGGGACTCCCGGGACACAAGATCGGGCGTGCAGGCCGCGACGGTGACCGCGAGCAGGAGCACGGCCCACGTGGCAATGCCCGTTCGGCAGGCGGCCAGGCCGGTTCGTGCGTCCCGCGGGCGGCAGGCCCCGATTCCTGCTGCTGCGGGCATCGAAGCCTTCACCGCTGCCTCCTCGACGTCTTGGAGCTCGAGCCGGACAGTGCGCCGGTCAGGACCCCGGCCCCTCACGAGTCCACCCGGGTGTCGCGCCACTCGATCCACGCGCCGGAGTCCACCCACTCCTGCACACGGCGGCGGGTGTCGCCCCACTGGTCCTCGAGCAGGTTGGCCGCGTAGGTCCGCAGCAGCCTGCCAATGGCATCCGCCGCAGCGATGACCGAGTCCTCCGTCAGCGCCTTCGGTGTCCTGACGATCTCGGATGCCGACCCGCCGTTGACCGCGATGAGTTCCTCCAGGACGGTGCGCCCCTCCAGGAGCGGGACGGCGGCCTCGCGGTTCCAGGGATAGAACTCCGCCCCGATCACCTGCTCCCGGAAGTCCCAGCCGATGGCCAGGTAGGTGGAGCCCCGAACGTAGGCGACATCACTGAAGATGTCTCTCGCCTTAAAGGTGACAACCTGGAAGTGGTGCTCTGTCTCGAGGAAGCGCAGCCTCTGCCTGAGGAGCTGCGCGACCCGTCCCTGGCCGAGGATCACCACCTGACGGGTCCGTCCAGGCCTGGGACGTGAGGCCGTACGTGCACGTGGTGTCGGGGACGGCGTCCGCGTCCTCGTCGTCCACGGTGAGGACCCGGCTCACGAGGATCGGTCCGCCTCTCCGGCCGGCGAAGGCGGCTCCTCCTGCCCGGCATGCCCCGTGCCGGCAAGCTGGATCCCCATCCGCAGGACCAACAAGGCCAGGAGCGCCGAGCCCGCGGCAGTGAGGGCGACCACGATCCCCACGGTCCGGACGCCGTCATCGCCTTGGGGCAGGCTTGCGCCAGGCGGAAGGAACGCGATGGTGACCAGCAGCCAGAGCGGTCCGACAAGCAGGAACCACGTCACCACCGCCCAGCGCCACGGGGACAGGCATCCCCGACGCCGCTGCCGGCGGGTCTCCCATGCCCACCAGGCGAGGACGACCAGCCCAAGCGGCGGAAAGAACCAGAGCAGCAGTCCAGAGACCAAGGGGACAACCGGGACCAATCCGCCCACAGCCCCGAGCAGGAGTGCGGCAAGCCACGTTCTCAGACGGAGCTCGTAGCCCGCTGCCGGAGAATCTGTTGAGCCGGAGGACCCAATCACGGCGCCCGCTCCTCGAGGCAGAGATGCCGGTCGCTGTAGGCACGGGACGCGAGCACGAGCGGCAGGCCGCCGATCATCGCGAACAGCTCCGCCGCCGTCTCACCAGCGAGCACCAGCAAGGCTAGGGCCAGGCAGATGGTCACCCCGAGTGCCAGCACCACCGGCCGCAGCGAGCCACTGCCGGACTGCTGTCCGGGAGACAGGGGGCAGACGCGCCGCAGGATCGGCGGATAGAAGCCCGAGGCGAGGATCCACGAGGCACTC
>CAIYZX010000372.1 GCA_903930745.1 uncultured Chloroflexota bacterium
CACGCCGCGGCCCACGGACACGCCGCGGCCCACCCGGACCCCCAGTCCGTCACCCACGCAGTCCGACGATCACGGCGGGGACTCGGGAACGCCCAGGCCCAGCGACACGCCCAAGCCCAGCGACACCCCACACCCCTGAGCCCGCGCTGCGGATCCGCTCATGGCCCTCGTCTCCTCATCCCGCCGGGGATGGAAACGCCCGCCGTCCCCGGCGGGCGTTTCCAGTTGCGAGGGGCTCGGGGCGGAACCTAGCGGACGAGCCCCAGCTGGTCGAAGTGGTAGAGCTGGCGCGGGTCGTACGGCATGAGCAGGTTGCCGCCGCCGGTGATCTTCCAGCGCCAGGCG
Source organism: uncultured Chloroflexota bacterium (assembly GCA_903930745.1). Lineage (GTDB taxonomy): Bacteria > Chloroflexota > Limnocylindria > Limnocylindrales > CSP1-4 > CAIXZV01. Next base: position 346 of record CAIYZX010000372.1, read on the forward strand.
ATGACCTGGATCGCGGCATACCCCTCACCAACGGCACCGCCGGCCACCGTGACCTCGCCGCGCGGGGCGTAGACGGTGCCGGAGAGCGTCACCTTCCCCTGGCCGGACAGCGTCACGGCTTGCTGGGGGCCGGCGGTTCCGCCGCTGGCCGCCCCGTCCTGCCAGATCAGGATGCCCCGGTAGGGTCCGGAGTCCAGGGCCCGGAGCAGCAGGTCTGAGCCCGCGGTGAAGTTGATGGCGCTCTGGCACTCGGAGGCTCCGCCACCGGGGCAGGACTTGGTGGGGTTGTCCGTGCTGAAGATCATCACCGGCGCCGGATCGCCCGATGCCCCCTGGACGGACGTGATCTCGCCGGAGGATCCCAGGCTGACGCCACCGCCCGCGATGATGTAGATCCCCGGCTTGAGGGTGATCGTCACCTTGCCGGTGATCTTCCAGCCGCCGTAGTAGACGCCGGGCGACAGCACCGCGTTGTTGTTGAATGAGCACCCCTTCGAGCCGGCCGCCGTTGTCTGTTCGGGCTTCGGGGTGAGCGTCGGGTCGCCGCAGTAGGCACCGGCCGTGCCCGGGGCGATGGACGGTGGGGCGAGGTCCGCCATCGGGTCACCGATCGCCACGGCGCCCTCAACCAGCGGGCTTGTGAAGGTGGTGCTGTTGGACTTCACGCAGCTGCCCGTCACGAAGATCCTGGGCGCGATGACCGTGGAGTTGTTGCCGTTGAGGCCCAGCGCACTGGAGCCCGTGGTGCCACAGATCCCGTCGGGGGCCGCGTTGCCGCCGCACGTCCCGTTGACCTGGATGTAGCCGCCCTCGAACGGCAGGCCCGTGCTGGGGTCGATCACGGGGTCGATCCTGACCGTGCCCTTGCCGTCCACCACGCCCGCCGACTGGCCACTGCATCCGCCGGGGTCCAGCGCGACCAGCGAGTTGGAGTTCGAGTTGCCATTGCTGTAGGCCGCCACGGCCGACGAGGAGACGGGGATGGTGCCGATGCCCACGATGTTCGCGAAGAACGACTTGTGGGACCTCGTCAGCACCACCTCCACGAACCCCGGGCGACCCTGGTAGGTCCCGGCAGAGGAGGAGGGCGGGTAGTTGACCGTCAGGCTCGCTCCCCCTGCATCCCGGGCCGGGATGCAGTCGTCGTTGTTCGCGGCCGTCTGGAAGAACCCGTTCTGGCGGGCGTAGAAGCACGCGGCCTGGCGCATGGAGGTGGCGTTCGCAGTTGGCCGGATGTACCGCGCAGCGGCGACCGCCGCGGGATCCGCGGCGTTCTGCTCCTGGCGCCGCAGGGCCAGCACCATGCCCACGTCCACCACCACGGCGGCGATGGCAAGCAGGACGACGAGCGCCCCGGCGAAGACGACGAGGACCTGGCCGCGGTTGTCGGGCGCGGCGGGGCGGCTGCGGCCGGTCTGGGTGCTCATTGCTGCCTCTGCATGGTTTCCGTGGCGACCTGGCGGATCACGATGGTGGACGGCACGAGCAGGAACCCCGCGAGCGGTGGGCGCCATGTCATGCACGCGTAGACGGTGACGGTGGTGGGGTAGTGCGTGCCGTTGGCGTAGGCGAGCGAGCTCGCCTTGTCGTCACCGTCCGCCTTGCTGGTGGTGGAGCCGGCGATCGTGGCCGCCGCGGGACACGCCAGCGCCCCCGCGTTCGTGGACGGGCTCACGGTGCCGATGGTGCAGTCGCGGAACGTGTTGGGACTCTGCGGGAGCGCATCCGCCTGGCTGGCCGGTGTGACGTATCCCGACCAGCATGCCGCGATGCTCACGGCGGTGGCGTCCAGGCCCCAGACGAACGAGCGTGCCCGTGCGGTCATCCTTGGCCAGCCTGCCTCGGGGGCATCACACCGGTAGTAGCCCGTGGCCTGGTTGGGGCCGGTGGGATCCAGCCGCGACACGGTGGGACACTGGGAGCTGGTGCTGTGGACTGCGGCGTAGCGGGCGCCCTCGCGGGCGGCGTTGGCGAGCTGCTGGCTGTAGAAGATCCACAGGCCCACGATCACCAGGCTGAGCACGACGAGCAGGAACATCGGGAAGACGAGTGCGAACTCCGTGAGGGACTGGCCCCGCCCGGACCGCAGCAGGTTGAGGGATCGCGTCGTCAGCCGCATGCCGCGGGCCCCAGGGTGAAGTAGCAGGGGATCTCGAAGACTCGCGTTCGCTCGATCCAGATCGTGCCGAAGTCGAACCACGGCATGTGGATCATGGCGTCAAAGCGGTAGCAGGTGCGGACCTCCACGTACCTGCGCGTGCCGTCCGCGCTCGCGTTCGTGGGTGCGGTTGCCATCGACGTGCACTGGGCCGGGATCGTGGCTCCGTTCACCTCGTTGGCGCACAGCTCGTCGGCGCCATCGTGCACGCAGACAAGGATGAGCGGCATTCCGCTGCACGATCCCGTGCCGGGGTCCACCACGACGCCGGGGAGCCCGCGGGTCTCAGCGCAGATCGCGGTCGCCGCGGTGGCGTGCAGGGTCCCGTAGTAGCCGGCCGGGGGCACCGGTGCCGCCGATAGCGTGCCCGGCGGGTTGGCGAGGTACGCCTGGGAGACGGACTCGGCAGCGTCACGGGTGGCGCCCTCGACGGTCACGGTGGCGGCGAAGATCCGCCCCAGGTCCGCGATGCCGACAACGAGGACCATCAGGACCGGGATGACCAGCGCGAACTCGACGACGGACTGACCGCGCTGCCGCGGCCGGCTGGGCCGGCGATCCGGGCCCCCCGGGTCCATCAAGGCTTCCTGCACGTGCCCCTCCAAGGCGCCAATCCCGACCTCCGGGGGCGCGAGCTGCTCCAGGCGTGGCGCGCTGCGTCGTGACGGATGTCAGCCGTATCCGACAGGGTGGCAGCAGTGCCTTACAAGCAACCTTGCGGCCATCGGGGTTGCCGCGGTGTCACGCCGATCGCGACACGGGGTAGCCTGTCGTCATGCTTGTCGTCGTTGGCTCGCCCGCATGGCGGGATGTCGATCCGGTGGGTCCTGCCGGCCGTGCATGTGACGTGGCCTGCGCGGCCGCAGCGGCGGGCGCCCGCGTGGAGATCCTGGGCAGGGTGGGCGACGACGCGGTGGGGGATCGGCTGCTGCACGGGCTGGTCAGGGCGGGTGTCCGGCATGCGGCGGTGCTCCGCGACCCGGTCCGGGCGACGCCCGTGCTGCCTGCAGCAGCTGCGGTGCCCGGGATCATCGCGCCTTGGCTGGAGGCGGCGGACGTTGCGCTGGGCCTCCGGTACGTCACCGGGATGGACGTGCTCGTGGTGACGGACGAGGTGGATCCCGGGGTGCTGCGCGCCGCGGTTGACGGGGCCGCCTTCGTGGATGCCGTGCTGGTCGTGCTGGTGCCCGCCGGGGGTGCGCTGCCGGAGGGCCTGCCCGCGCACGCGACCGTGCTCGAGGCACCGCCGGCGGGGACAGGGCCGGACATGGAGCCGGACGACGCGTCCGATGACCGCTTCGCCTGGGCGGACGACGAGGCACCCGTGGCCGA
>CAIYZX010000373.1 GCA_903930745.1 uncultured Chloroflexota bacterium
CGCGAGGCCCAGGGGCATCGCCCAGCCGGTGGCGGGCGGGAGGACGGCGCGCCAGGCGTCCGCGGAGGCGGCCATCGCGCGGTGGGAGAGGATCACGCCCTTCGGGGTCCCGGTGGTGCCGGACGTCATGACGATGATCGCTGGGGCCTCGGGGTCCGTGGCGGACCCGGCCGCGGGGTCCGCGGCGGCCGGCGCGGTCCGGCCGGCCAGGCTGGCGGCGAGGATCGTCAGCGCGGGCGCCACCACCTCGATCGCCGCCCGCCGCTCGCGCTCACGGAGCGACCCGGCGATAGGGGCGGCCACGGCGCCGGCCCGCAGGACGCCCAGGAGCATCGGCGCGGCATCGGCCACGCGGTCCACCACCACGGCCACGCGCTCGCCCCGCCTCACGCCCGCCTCGCGGACCAGCGCAGCCACGGCGTCACAGCGTGCGTCAAGGTCCAGCCAGGTCAGCCGTTCGCCATCGGCCACCAGCGCGAGGGCATCGCCCGCATCACGCGCGTGCGCCCGAACCAGCTCGTGCGCGAACCACGTCCGGCCCGTCGGCTCCGTCCCGCCCGTCGCCATCGGCCCATCCGGCGTCGTCATGCCGCCACCCGGAAGCGCTCCACGGCGGCCTCGTCCACGGTGATCCCCATGGGTCCGGCATCCGCCCCGCCCGGCACCCACGCGCGCCCATCGCGGACCACGAGCGGGTCAACCAGCAGATCGGAGACCAGCAGCCCGCCCGTCGCGAGGCCGTGGTCACGTTCCGCGGCCGGCCAGCCCGGCACCTCGGAGAAGCGCGCCACCCACGCGGCGGCCGCCAGCCCGCCCGCGAGCCCGATGCCCGTCTCCAGGGACGACGTCACCACCACCGGCACGCGCGACGCGGTGGCCATCGTCTCGATCCGCGCCACCGCCATCAGCCCGCCAACGCGCGCGGGCTTCACCACGAGCACGTCGGCGGCGCCCGCGTGGAGCACCTCGTGCGCGGCGTCCGGCGAGGTCACGGCCTCGTCCGCCGCGACGGGCACGCGCGTCCGGCCGCGCAGCTCGCGCATCCCGGCGAGGTCCGGCGCGGGGAGCGGCTGCTCCACGTACTGGACGCCGTACGGCTCCGCGGCCAGCAGCACGCCCGTGGCCGTGTCCAGGTCCCACGTGCCGTTCGCGTCCAGGCGCAGGGCGGGCGAGGGACCAACGGCGGCGCGCACCGCGTCCAGGAGCGTGGCCACCGTTCCGGCGCAGGCGCCTTCGGGCACCTTCAGCTTGAGCGTCCGAAAGCCCTGGGCCACGCGCGCGGCGGCCTCGGCGGCGGCCTCGTCCGGCGTGGTGGCGCCCACGGTGGCGTTCACGCGGACCCCGGCACCTCCCGGGAGGATCTCCGCGGGGGCCTTCGCGGCGGCGGCGCGAGCGGCGCACAGGAGCGCGCGACCGGCGGCACCCTCGGACTCCAGGGCGGCATCCGCGGGGGCCCGGCCCGCCTCGTCCAGCGCCTTGGCCAGCCGGTCAAGCGCGGGAGCGGCGGCGGGATCGTCCAGGATGGCCTCGCCCCAGCCGATGGTCCCGTCGTCATGGACCGCGCGCACGAGCCACGCGTCGCGCGCCGTCCACGTCCGCGCAGCCGTCACGAACGGCGCGCGGAACGGGACCCGCACCCGGACCGTGGAGACGCGCAGGACCGTCATCGGCCGCCTGTCCCGTCCAACGCCC
>CAIYZX010000374.1 GCA_903930745.1 uncultured Chloroflexota bacterium
CGCCTCCACCGCCTCCGCGCCGGAGTTGCCGATGAAGACGCGCACCGGCTCCTTCATGGGGGCGATGCGGCCAAGCTCCGCGGCGGCCTGCGCGTAGATGGGCAGGTAGAAGTCGCTGGCGCTGAAGTGCTGGAGCTGCTCCGCCTGCTCCTTGATGGCCGCAACCACGTCCGGGTGGCTGTGGCCCGTGGAGTTCACGGCGATGCCGGCGGCGAAGTCCAGGAAGACGTTGCCGTCGATGTCCTCGACCTTGCAGCCGAGGCCCTTGACCGGGACGATCGGATAGGCGCGCGGAAGGCTGGGGCTCGTCCAGGCGTGGTCGAACTCGATGTGGGCGCGGGCCTTTGGGCCGGGCGGCGGGGTCACGATGTCCGGCACGTTTCGATCCTGGAGCGGGGTCCCCACGGGCTCTCCTTCCTGGTGACGGGCGGCGCGCCGGCCCCCGGCGCAGACGCATAGATGTTATGCAGCGTGAATACCCAGAATAGCAGGGCGGCCATGGATCACACCCTGCCGAACCGCCTGTCGCAGCCCTCGTCCCGCGAGCCGCGACCATCGCCGTGAAAGGTTGCGCGACCGACGGAGGGCAGGAATGCTGCGGTCATGGCAGGCGTCCCCTATCCCACGATGCCGCGCGCCGTGGACGATCTGGTCGAGCGCGCGGGGCGGCTGACGCGCACGGAGATCGTCCGCCTGGATCTTGCCGAGCGGGAGCGTGCGCAGGCGCTGCAGGTGGCCTGGGACCAGCTGCGCGACCGGTACATGGGCACAGTCTGGTCGCAGCTCCGGCTCCAGGCGAGGACTCGCGCCTGGGCGGCCGTTGACGCCTCGCTGACCGCGCTGGACCTGCCGCCCGTGGAGGACGACGGGTACTGGCGCGTGGTGGCAATGGTCGGGGCCGGGGCCGCCCGCTCCGCCCGGTACGCGGCCTGCGTGCTGGTGGCGCCGGATCTCCTGGACGAGGAGGTCCGCGACCTGCTCCTCGGCCCCTGGCGCTCGGTGATCACGGACTAGGCAGGCCACGCGCGGGGCGCAGGGCGGTCCGGGTGCGGGCGGTCCGGGCGCGGGCGGTCCGGGCGCGGGTGGGGTCGTCCTTCACCAGTGACGGGATCCGGGCCCTGGCCTTGGCAGCTCGCGGCGTTTCCTGCGCGTTTCGGGTTGAGCTCCGCAGCTGACCCCGGCGTTTCCGTCACAGGTGAAGGATGACCGCCGGTATCGCTTGCGCACACCCGGAATCGAAACGGGCCCCGGTTGCCCGGAGCCCGTCTGCGTTGCTGCGAGGCTGGCTCCTCGCCCGCTACTAGCGGACGATCGTGTGGCTCTGCTCGCGAAGGAACTGGGCCACGTAGTACATGGAGAGGCCGGCCTTGCCGGTGGAGCCGGAGCCCTTCCAGCCCCCGAACGCCTGCACGCCCGGCCAGGCTCCCGTGGTGGCGCCGGCGCGGCGGTTCACGTACAGGACGCCCGCCTCGATCTCCTCGAGGAATCGCTGGACCTGGGCCTCGTCCTGCGTGAACACGCCGGCGGTGAGTCCGTACGTGTTGTCATTTGCGCACGCGAGCGCCTCGTCCAGCGAGTCAACTGCGCCAACCGCGGTGAACGGGGCGAAGAGCTCGTCCTGGAAGAGGCGGTGCGTGGTGGGCAGACCCACGACGGTGGGCTCCACGTAGTGACCGCGGGCCATGAAGCCGTCGCGGAGGTTCTCGCCGCCCACGAAGACCGTGCCGTCGCGCTTGGCCTCGGCAACGGCCTGCTGGTGGCGGGCGACGGCCTTCGCGTCGATGACCGGGCCCATGAACGTCTCGCGCGGGATCGGGTTGCCCACGACCAGCTTCTCGGTCTTCTCGACGAGCAGGCGGACCAGCTCATCGTGGACCGGGCGCTCCACGTAGACCCGGCTGTTGGCGGAGCACTTCTGGCCGTCGAAGCCGAACGCGGAGCGGACGATGCCCTCCGCGGCCTGCTCGAGGTCCGCGCTCGCCAGCACGATGGCCGGGTTCTTGCCGCCCATCTCCACGATGCACGGGCGCGGGTACCTGGTGCTGAAGCTCCGGAACAGCCGGAAGCCCACCTCGTACGAGCCGGTGAAGACGATCCCGTCGATGCCGGGGTTGGTCTGCAGCTCGTTGCCAACGGTCTCGCCGGGGCCCATGACCATGTTGAAGACGCCGTCCGGGACGCCCGCGTCGCGGTAGACCTGGGCGATCATCGCCGCGGTCATCGCCGCGGCGGTGGCGGGCTTGAAGACCACCGTGTTGCCGGCCATCATCGCGGCCGAGCTGGGGCCGATGGCCAGCGCCATCGGGAAGTTGAACGGGCTCACGATGGCGAACACGCCGAAGGGCCGCATGATGGACCGCGTGTGGACGGAGGCGTCCCCGAGGTTGTCCATCCTGTGGTCGTAGAACGCGTTGTCCTCGGCGGTCTTCGCGTAGTAGCGGATGAGGTCCGCGGCCTCCTCCACCTCGCCCAGCGCCTCGAGACGGGTCTTGCCCACCTCGTACGCCATCAGGCCGGAGTACTCCATCTGGCGCTCGCTGATGATCTCCGCGGCGCGGCGGAGGATCTCCAGGCGCTTCTCCCAGCCCATCCGGAACCAGGCCGGCTGCGCGCGGCGGGCCGCGGCGATGGCGTCCTGCGCATCCTTGACGGTGCCCTTGGCGAACGTGCCGACGACGATGTCGGAGTCGATGGGCGAGCGGACCTCGAACGTGCCCTCACCCTCGCGCTCCTGGCCGTCGATCCAGTTGCGCCAGTGCCTGCCCATCATGGTCTCGGCCTTGGCCAGGCCGGCCTCGTACTGGGCCTGCAGCTCCTCGTTGTCGGC
>CAIYZX010000375.1 GCA_903930745.1 uncultured Chloroflexota bacterium
CGCGGCCGCCGCGCCGCTCAACCACGCGGTCCTGGAGCGCATCGTGTCACCAAGGGGCGCGGGCTCCATCGAGCTGGCGTCGGAGCTTGAGCCCGTTCGCTGGCGCGTGGCCGCGGACTGGGCCGTCCAGGCGGAGCGCCGCCGTGAGGTCCCGGAGCCCATCGCGGACCGGGCGGCCCGCCTCGCCACCGCACCCTGGCCCGGCATCCCGCTCTTCCTGGGGATCAGCCTCGCCTCGTTCCTCGCCGTGATCCTCGTTGGCGGCTGGCTGTCCTCCGCCCTCGCCTCCGCCTGGGGCGCGGTGGTCTCGCCGTTCCTCGTCACCGCGATCCCCGCCCTGGTGCCGCTCCCCGTTGCCGCCAATGCCGTCCTCTGGGCGCTGGACGGCGGCATGCTGGGGATGCTGTCCGTGGGCATCCCGTACGTCCTGACCTTCTACCTGCTGCTCGCGGCCCTAGAGGACTCCGGGTACCTCACGTCTGCGGCCGTGCTGATGGACCGCATCTTCGGCACGCTGGGCCTCCCCGGCCGGGCGGCGATCCCGCTCCTGGCCGCCGCCGGATGCAACGTCCCCGCCATCTATGGCACGCGCGTGCTGCAGACGCGCCGGGAGCGCGTGCTCGCCGCCTTCCTCGTCACGCTGGTCCCCTGCTCCGCCCGGTCCGCCGTGATCATCGCGGCCCTCGCGCCGTTCGCCGGCATCGGCGCCGCCGTCGCCGCCTTCGCGGTGGTGGGCGTCGCCACCGTGGCCGCCGGCCTGGGCGCCAACGCGATGATCCCGGGCCGCCAGCCCTCGCTCGTCCTGGAGCTGGCGCCGCTGCGCGCCCCGCTCCCCCGGCACATCGCCCACAAGGCCTGGTGGCGCTTCCGCGGGTTCGTCACCACGGCCACGCCCATCATGCTGTTGGGCTCGCTGGTCCTGGGCATCGTCTACGAGACCGGCGCCTGGTCGTCCATCGCCACGGCCATCGGCCCGGGCTTCCAGGCCACCCTGGGGCTCCCGGCCATCGCCGGCGTGGCGCTGGTCTTCGCGTTCCTGCGCAAGGAGCTGGCGCTCCAGCTGCTCCTCGTCTTCGCCACCGTGCAGCTTGGCCACGCGGCGTCCCTGGGCGAGCTGATGACGCCCGCCCAGCTCTTCGTCTACGCGGTGGTTGCCAGCGTCTCCATTCCGTGCCTCGCCACGCTCGCGACGCTCAAGGCGGAGCTTGGATCACGCGCCGCGGCGGGCATCTCCGCGGGCACGGTCGCCCTGGCGCTGGGCGTGGGCGTGCTGCTCTCGAGGCTCCTGGGCACGGCCTAGGCCGGCGCTCAGCGGAGCGGCGAGTCCTCGCCCACCACGGTGGCGCCGGCGCGCTGCCAGAGCTCCGCGGCGATCAGCTCCGCCACCGCCGACTCCACCACGCTTCGGACGAGGCGGCTGGCCACGGCGGTCTGCGGGAGCGGGATCCAGACCTCGCCGTCCGCCGGTGTGCTGCCACCAACAGCCGGCCGTCCAACGACAACGGCCCGGCCTCCCCTGGCTCGGATCGTCCGGAGCGCGTCCGGATCGCCATCGGCGCCCGTGTACAGCACGACGGGGTCCCCTGGGAGCACGGTGTACAGGCCGATGTGCAGCCAGTCTCCGGTGTCGAAGGCCTGTGCGGGGATGCGCGGCCCCTCCCTGAACATCAGCGAGGCCTGCTCGCAGGCGCCGAAGTGTGAGGCGTCGCCAAGGATGTGCACGTAGCGCGCGCCGTCAAGCACGTCGGCCGCAGGGCCAACCCAGGCGTCGCGCCCGTCGATCAGCTCGCTCAGCGCGGGCACCGCCTGCGCAAGCGCATCGCGGACGTCGTCCAGCTCGCCCTCCGCGACGAGGGCAGTGAGGGCGGCCACGGTGGCGCGGTACGTCAGCGAGGCGACGCCGCCGCTCTCCAGGACTGCGGCGGAGAGCGGGACCACCGCGTCCGAGAGCCGGGCCAGGGGCGAGTCCGCGTGGGCGGTCAGGCCAAGGACGAACGAGACCCCCCGATGGCGCTCCACCGCGTTGAGCACCTCCGGCGTGCGGCCGGACGCAGAGATGGCCACGAGCAGCGTGTCCCGGCCGCCCGGCGAGTGGAGCGACGCGGAGGCCACCTCCGAGACGGCGTCCCGGCCACCGGCGCGAAGACGCTCGGCCGCCTCCAGGGCGGCGAAGCGGGAGCTGCCGAGGCCAACGAAGCGCCACGTGGGCCGCGAGAGGGCACCGAGCGGGATGTCACGGATGGCCGCACGCTGGGCCTGCAGGACGGCGGCAAGCTCGCGCGGTCCCTCGAGGAGGTCGTCGAGGAACTGGTCATCACGACTCGACGACCAGCCGGACGCCCCGGACCCGCTCATGCCGGCTCCCCATGGGCGAGCAGCCACCGCATCCCCTCAGCGGGGGCCCACAGCCAGGACGGCAGCACCGTTGCCGCGTACACGAACTCGTACCCCTCCTTCGCCACCTCGAATGCATCGAGCAGGTCAAGGTCAAGTGTGAGGCCTGCGCCGGAACTTCGCAGCCCCCCCGCATAGGCCGCCAGGAAGCGTTCCCTCGCGCGCTCGATCCAGGCGTCCGTGTCCAGCGCCGGGTGCTCCACCGGACCGCCGTTGCGGCGCTCGGCCCTGCGGCGGGCGCTCCGTGCGACGTGGTCCAGGGAGCGGAGCAGCGACGCCACGTCCCGCAGCGGCGAGTCCGGGCGGCGGCGGTCCTCGATGGGCCGGAGCGGCTCCCCCTCGAAGTCGATGACGCGGTAGCCGTCCTCGCCCACCAGGATCTGCCCCAGGTGGAGGTCGGCGTGGATGCGCATGACCGTGGGCGCGGTCGCCACGGCCTCGAACCGTGAGAAGCGGGCCGCGATCTGCGCCGCCTCGTCCTTCAGCCAGGCGCCCAGCTGCGGGTCCGCGACCATCACCGCGGGAACGGCGAGGGCCAGCTGGCGGTGGGCGTCCATCCGCCACGCCTTGAGCTCGTCGTGGGTGGCGGGCCGCGGCGCCATGTCCGGCACGTCCGGCGGCGGCGCGGCGAGGGCGGTGTGCAGGCCCGCGAGCATCAGGCCGAGGTCCTCGGCCACCTCCGTGGCCCACTCCAGCGAGACGGTGCCGGGGGCCGCCGCGAGTCCCGCGAGGAACTCCGCGGTGCGCTCGTACGCATCGTCCGCATCCGCGATGAAGGCCCCGAGCATGGCGGCCGTGGCGACGCCGCCGTCGCGGGTGACCACCTCCGCCCATCCGCCCAGGCGCGGGACCCCGGGGAAGCCCGCCTCCTCCGAGAGGTACGCGGTCAGCTCGAGATCCGGGTTGAGGCCGGGCTGGAGGCGCCGGTATGCCTTGAGCAGGAGCCGGCCGCCCAGGACGGACGAGGTGTTGGACTGGTCGCGCCCCAGCGGCACCTCCGGGGAGGCGTCCATGAGCGCGGCGATGGCCGAAGGCTCGAGCAGCGGTTCGAGGTCCACGCCGTCATCGACCCCATCCGCAGCATCGACGGCATCGCCGGCGCCGCTGGCGCCGAGGGAGCCCCCGCCGCCCACGGGATCCACGGCGAACGGGTCGTGCAGGCCCCGGACCCGTTCGGCATCGGCCACTTCTTCGTCCGCATCGTCCGGCCGCTCCCGGAGCGTCCCGTTGGCCGCGGCCGCAACCAGGGCGTCCCACGGATCAACGGCTTCGGGCTCGGCATCGGGCGCCCCGCCCTCCGCCCACGCGTGCCCAAGGCCGGGCGACGCGCGACAGACCAGCGCAGCCTCCACCTGTGCGCCGTTCGCACCGGCGGTTGGCTCGGACCCGTCACGGGTCATGGCCGGGATCACGCGCCCCTTGGCGATCGCCACGCCCAGCGCGCGCCACGCCCCGTCGCCATCGACCGCCTCCCGGGCACCGGGCCCGTCCGGACCCCCGCCACCCGCGGCGGCATCGGCCACCACCGGCACGAGGTACCGGTCCACCCGTTCCCCCCGCTCCCCCGTCCGGACGTCCACGAGCGCGATGGCACAGTCAGCGGACAGGCCGAAGGCGTGCGCGAGGCGCGCGGACGAGGGGACCTCGCCCTTCGCCGCATACCAGCGACGAGTGGCGAGGTCCTCGAGCGAGATCTGGCGGATGGCGGCCGCAACGGCCGCCCGCGTGAGAGACAGGCTAGATCCCCGTGTTGACCGTGATGTGCTTGATGGAGGTGTAGTCCTCGAGCGCGTACCTGGACCCGTCCTTGCCCCAGCCGGACTCCTTGACGCCGCCGTGCGGGGTCTCGGAGGTCAGCGTGAAGTGGTCGTTGATCCAGACGGTGCCGAACTGCAGCCTCCGCGCGGTCCGCATCGCCTTGGCGAAGGAGCCGGAGAAGACCGAGGACGCCAGGCCGTACTTGACGTCGTTGGCCCAGGCCACCGCCTGGTCCTCGTCCGTGAAGCGCTGGACGGTGACCACCGGGCCGAAGACC
>CAIYZX010000376.1 GCA_903930745.1 uncultured Chloroflexota bacterium
GATCCGCCTCGGTCTCGCTGCTGTACGGGTAGCCCTGGCTGATGTTCGAGGTCACCTGTGTCTCCGATGGTCGCACGGGAGCATGTTCGGGATCGGGTCAGGGGGCATCGCGGGGGACCGCGGAGCTGCCGCCGATGCGCCGGAGGATAGCACTCGGGACCTGCCGTTCCGGGCGTGCTCCCGGGTGTGCGCTGGCTCGGCGAGCCCTGGTCCGGCGCCTCAGCGGACCGCCGCGAACCCCGCGCTCCGGGCATCGGCCACCGCCGCCAGCGACCCGTCGGCAGCAGGCCCACCGTCCACCAGCTCGATGGCGTGGCCGTGCCCCAGCGTCCCGTCATAGGGGACGGCGCGCACGTGGTGGCCCATCGCCCGCAGGCCATCGAGCACGCCCCTCGCCGGCTCGCCGTCTGCCAGGACCGCGAGCGGCGGCGCGAGCCAGTCGTCCGGCTCAACGGTGATCCGGGGCGCGGCCACCGCCGTGGCGATGTCCGCCCCGCCGTCCACCAGCGCGGACACGAGGCCCACGTGGATCTGCGGCTGGATGTCGCCGCCCATGGACCCGGCGATGATCCAGGGGCGCCGCTCGCCCTCCCGGAAGAGCATCCCTGGAAGCAGCGTGTGAGCGGTCCGCTTGCGGGGTGCGATGACGTTTGGGTGGGCGTCGTCCAGCGAGAACGAGGCGCCGCGGTTCTGGAAGTGCACGCCGGTCACCGGATCCACCACGCCGGAGCCGAAGCCCGCGGCGTTGGACTGGATGAGGCTGACCGCGTTCCCCTCCGCGTCCACCACCGCGAGGTAGATCGTGCCGCCAACGAGCGTGCGGACCGGGGTGGGGGAGGGGTCCGCGCGGCGGGGGTCGATGCGCGCGGCGAGGTCGCCCGCCCGCTCCTTGGAGAGCAGCAGCTCCACGGGCACGTCGCGGAATGCCGGGTCCGTGAGCAGGGCGTCACGATCGGCGAACGCAAGCTTCGCGGCCTCCAGCTGCAGGTGCGGCCACGCGGCGCTGGACCAGCCGCGACCGTCGAAGCGGGCGCCATCCGGCGGGGAGAAGCGCTCCAGGATGTTGAGAATCTCCAGGGCGATGACGCCGGAGCTGTTGGGCGGATGCGAGGTGACGCGCACGCCGCGGTACGTGGTGCTGATCGGCGTGCCCCAGGTGGAGCGGTGCTCGCGCAGGTCCTGTGCGGTGTGCAGGCCACCGGCGGCGGCGAGCGCCGCGGCGATCCGCTCGCCCAGCGGGCCGTCGTAGTACGCGTCGAACCCCTCGTCCGCGAGCAGTCGCAGGGTGGCGGCAAGGGCGGGCAGGCGCACGATCTCGCCGGGCCGCCAGGGCCGTCCGTTCGGGCGCCACACCTGGCGGAAGCCCGCCGCCCAGGGTGCATCGCCGAGGCTTGGGTCCGTGGCCTCCACGGCGCCGATGAGCCCGTCCCAGGCGGGGAAGCCGGCCTCCGCGTGCTCGATGGCGGCGGCGAGGACCTGGGCACGGGAGAGGCGGCCCCAGCGGGCGTGAACGTCTGACCAGGCGCGAACGGAGCCCGGGACGGTGATGCCGTGGGGGCCGCGCAGCGGGATGCGGTCCAGGCCAAGGTTCCGCATGGCCGCCGCCGTGGCCGCTGCGGGCGCCCGCCCGGAGCCGTTGAAGGCCACCTGCTCGCCCGCCTGCTCGTCCCAGACCAGCCAGAAGGCATCGCCGCCGATGCCGCAGCCGTTGGGCTGGACCACGCCCAGCACGGCGTTCGTGGCGATGGCCGCGTCCACCGCGGAGCCGCCGGCCGCCAGGACGGCGAGCCCGGCGCTCGTGGCGAGGTGGTGTGGCGCCACAACGGCCCCGCGCGCGCCGCGTGCGATACGTGCCGGGACGAGCGCCGGTGCGCCGCTCCCCTCAGGCATGCGCCGAGGGCGTGGCACCGGCGTCGGTGTCGGCATCGACATCGACCGGGCCGGCACCCACGTGGTGCTCGTACAGGCGGAGCCGCCGGATGGGCAGCACGGCGATGGCCAGCAGGATGAACGACGCGACAAAGATCCCGTCCAGGCCCGCGACCTGCGCCGCGAAGCCACCCGCGATTGACCCGATGATCTGGCCCAGGCCCAGGAAGACCGAGTAGAGGCCCATGATGGCGCCCCGGTCATCCGGGTACGCCTCCGTCATGTCCGCGAGCAGGCCGATGGCCGCCGGCGTGGCGCCGGCGAGAACGAAGAGGCCCCCGGCCGCTGCTGCGACCAGCACAAGCGTGACGGGGACGCCCGCGCCACCCGCGTGGTTGATCGCGGCCCCGGCGATGAGCAGCACGGCCCCGCCGGCGATCCCCCGCAGGATGATGGACGTGCGCGGCATGTCCTTGAACCTGCCGCCCCAGTAGAAGAGACCCAGGAAGAAGAGGAGGCCTGCGACACCCAGGCCCGCGCTCACCTGGACCGGCGCGAAGCCGCCCATCAGCTGCTGGTCCACGAAGGCCGGGTCCGGCTTGCGCACCAGCTGGAAGAGCGTCTGGCTGGTGTACAGGCCCAGGGTGGCGTTGATGGCGATCCACGTGGGCGCGAGGAGCCAGACATGTGAGCCGCGCAGGATGGCCACGTAGCGCCGCAGGCCGGCGTTGTCGCCGTGCGCGTGTGCCGCGGGCTTGGGCTCTGCGTGCTTCGGGACCCCGAAGCGGTAGATGGAGAAGGAGACGAGGTACAGCACGGCGTTCGCGAGGAATGCCCAAGGGCCCAGCGCCTGGAAGAGCGGCCCCGCGACCACGAAGCCCGCCATGAGGCCCGCGAGCGTGGCGGCCTCGAACCTCGCCACCGCCTTGCCGCGGGCCAGCTCGTCCGCCGCGGTGGCGAAGGCGATGAAGCCCAGGATGGACGGGACGGAGGCGGCCGTCGAACCGCCCTCGAGCAGTCTCGTGAAGGAGATGACCGGCAGGTTCGTGGTGAACGCGGTGATGACGACCGCCACGAGGCCGAAGCCCGGGCCCACCAGCATGATCCGGCGGTGGCCAACGCGATCCGAGAGGACGCCGAACAGCGGCGAGCCCACCAGCTCCGCGGCGTAGAAGAGCGCGCCGAGCACCCCAACCTCCCAGGCCTGGACCGGCGGGGCACCGAAGTCCGGGAAGCGGGCGTAGTAGAAGACGAGCATCGCCCCGGTGACCCCCGTGGCCAGGCGGAGCGTGAAGGTGCCGAGGACGACGGCGAGAACGGCACGTGCCATGCGCCAGAGCGTACTAGGTGGAGCGCCCGGCGGCGTGCCGCGCGCGAATGGCGGGACGAACCGGGGTGCTTCTTCGTATCATCCGGGGCCGGGAGGGGTGCCGCCCCCGGGGTGGCCAGAGTGCGAGCGAGGAGAGCCTGACCGTGTCCCCCGTTGCGATCTTCACTGATTCCGCCAGCGACATGTCCCCCGAGTTTGCCGCGCGTCACGGCGTGACCGTGGTGCCGCTCATCGTCTCGTTCGGCAAGGACAGCTACGAAGCCAACGTCACCATGACCACGGACGAGTTCTGGCGCCGGATGACGGCCCCGGATGCACCGTTCCCCACCACGGCGGCCGCTGCCCCCGGCACGTTCGCCAAGGCGTACCAGGCAGCCTTCGACGCCGGCGCCACCGCCATCGTCTCCATCCACGTCTCGGGCGATCTCTCGGGAACCATCAAGTCCGCGCTCGTGGCCAGGGAGGGGATGCCGGACAGGGACATCCGCGTGATCGACTCGCGCAGCGTGTCCGCCGGGCAGGCCATGCTCTGCCAGATGGCCTCGGAGATGGCCGCGGCGGGCGCCACCGCCGACGAGATCGAGGCGATGGTGGAGACGCGCAAGCAGGACCTGATCGTCTACATCGCGCTGGACACGCTCGAGTATCTCAAGCGCGGCGGCCGCATCAGCGGCGCCCAGGCGATGGTGGGGAC
>CAIYZX010000377.1 GCA_903930745.1 uncultured Chloroflexota bacterium
GCGCCGCTGTCCATGCCGATCAGCAGGACGTTGACGCGCGGGACGGACGGGGTGGGGGACGGCGAGTCAGACGGGGCGGCCGATGCGCTGGCGTCCGGTGACGGCGAGGTCATCTCGAAGTCCGGGTCGCTGGGCTCCACCGGGGGCGGCGTGGCGTCCGGGACCCAGGCGCCGCCGGAGTCCACGGGCTGGAAGATCTCCAGTGCGGCGTCGCGCGCGGCCACGGTGACGTTGGCGGCGTAGGCGGACGGACCCACGACGATGACGAGCGCCACGAGCGCGGCGAGGATCGTGGGCGTGGTGGCGCGGAACGGGCGCAGGAAGCGGACGGCGCCCAGGGCGGCGAGCCGCCAGAGCAGCAGCACGGCCTGGATGCCCAGCAGGACCAGCAGGATCGCCGGGTCCATGAAGCGGGCGGCGAGCGCCTTGGGGCCCTCGACGATGACGGCGACGAGGCCGATTGCAACCAGGACGATGACCGGGAGCGCCAGGAGCAGCGCGGTGCGGTGGGCGCCTGCGACGAGGTGGCCCAGGCCCGGGAAGATCGCGTTGAGGATCAGCAGCCGCCCGGCGGAGGGCCGGGAAGGGCTGGCGGGGGTCTCTGACATCGGGCGGAAGTCTGTGGCCAGCCGCGGATTCCCGCAACCGTGGGCCTGCAGGGGTACCCTCACGCCTCGTGAACCCATCTCGATCCGCCGCTTCGTCGCCGCACGCCCATGCCCCCGGGGTCCCGCGGATCCCGCAGGACTGGCGCATCGTCGTGGGCGTCTTCTGGGTCACGCAGCTCGTGGAGAGCATCGGCGTCGCGCAGGTCTACGCGCTCCTGCCCACGGTCCTGCGGGAGATGGGCATGTCTGAGGCGGACCGCGTCCCCTTCGTTGGCCTCTTCTCGTCGCTGGTCTTCGTGCTGGGCCTGCCGCTCGTCCCGCTCTGGGGCGTGTGGGCGGACAAGGTCAGCCGCAAGGCGGTGATCGTGCGCTCGTGCCTCGTGGAGGTGGCGGTCTTCGGGGTGGCGGCGATGGCCCACGAGCCCTGGCAGATGGCGCTGGCGGTGATGCTCATCGGGCTGCAGCTGGGGAACACGGGCGTGATGCTGGCGGCGATCCGCGACGTGGCGCCGCGCGCCAGGCTCGGCGTGGTCATCGGACTCTTCGGCGTGGCGGGCCCGGTGGGCTTCGCGGTGGGTCCGGCGCTCGCGGGCCTGCTCATCGACGGCCTCTCGTGGTCCATCTCCGCGGTCTACCTCCTCGCCGCGGTCCTCTCGGTCCTGACGGCGGCGCTCGTCACCTTCGGCACGCGCGAGGTCCGCCCCGAGGTGATCCCCTCCGGGCCGGTCCTGCGGCTGGCGTTCGGCGCGCTCCGGGCGGTGCTGGGCGATCCCGATGTCCGGCGTCTCTTCGCGGTGTACGGCGTGGTGTTCCTCGCGAACCAGGTCTCCCGGCCGTACACGCCGCTGCTCGTGGAGCGGATCATGGGGACGGGCGCGGGGCTGGCGACCGGGATTGGCCTGGTCATGGGCCTCGGGTCCCTGGTGGGCGCGTTCACGGCGCCGCCCGCAGGTGCGGTGGGGGACCGCGTGGGGTATCGCCCCGTGCTGGTGGCCTCCCTGGGTGTGGGCGCCGTTGCGAGCTGCCTGATGGCGTTCGTGGGCTGGCTGCCGGGCCTCGTTCTCGTGTCGGTGCTCCTGGGCGCGGCCGTGGCGATCACGGGCTCCATGGTCTTCTCGCTCCTCGCCACCGAGGTGCCGCCGGCCCGCCGGTCCGCGACGCTGAACCTGGTCTACCTGCCGCTGTACGTGGCCGGAATCATCGGCCCCGCGATCGGGTCCGGGGTGGCGTCCCTGGGTGGCACCGGGGCGCCGTTCCTCGTGGGCGCGGTGGTCTTCGCGCTGGGTTCGATGGCCATGGCGGTCCGCCGGCAGCCGTCGGCGCCCGTGGCCACGCCCTCCGTCTAGCCCGCGTCCGGGTCGCGGCGCGGGAACGCCGCCCGCCGGGGTGACCGACGCGAGTACGATCGCCCCATGTCCACCGGGGCCCCTCCACGTGCCCGTCCTGCTGCCGCGCTCCAGGTCGCGGTCGGGCGCTGTTGCGTCCGGCACCGGCGCGCCCGGTAGCGCCGGCTCGGGCCCGCTCTCCGGCCAGGCGTCACCCGCCGAGCCTTTTGCCCCCGAGGTCATCGAGGCCGCCGGCGTCCGCTGGCTGAACCTGGAGCGCCCGCGCGAACCGGAGCGCACCTGGCTGGAGGAGACGTTCGGGTTCCACCCGCTGGCCATCGAGGACGTGGCGTCCCGCAACCAGCGCCCCAAGCTGGACACGTACGACGACTACCTGTTCATCGTCCTGCACTTCCCGGTCTTCGACAAA
>CAIYZX010000378.1 GCA_903930745.1 uncultured Chloroflexota bacterium
CGTCGCGGGCTCGCGGCGGACCGTGACGCGGAAGATCGTGGTGGCCACCTGGTGGCGGATGAGGTCGGAGAGCTCCCCGTAGAGGCGGAAGGCCTCCTTGCGGAACTCGTTGAGCGGGTCCTGCTGGGCGTAGCCGCGGAGGCCGATGCCCCGGCGCATGTCGTCAAGCTCGGTGAGGTGCTCCACCCAGAGCGAGTCGATCGTGCGCAGCAGCACGAACCGCTCCACCTGGCCCCAGACCTCCTCGCCGTGCTCCTCCTGGCGGGCCGCCAGCGCACCCTCCACGAGGTCGCGCATGTGCTCCATCAGGGACTCGCGGGAGGTGGCGACCTCCTCGAGGCGCTCGGTGGTGCTGTCGAGGCTGTCCAGGCCCATGGCGCGGAGCGCCGCGTGGAGCCCTTCCAGGTTCCACTCCATCGGGGCGCCGGAGAGGTACTGGTCGCCCATCGCCTCCACTTCCTGGTCCAGGAAGTCCGTGACGGTCTCGGTCAGGTCCTCGTTGTGGAGCACCTTGTCGCGCTCGGCGTAGATCGTCTCGCGCTGCTTGTTGATGACGTCGTCGAACTCCACGACGCGCTTGCGGATGTCGAAGTTGAAGCCCTCGACGCGCGTCTGGGCGCTCTCGATGGTCTTGGACACGAGGCGCGACTCGATCGCGACGTCGTCCTCGAGGCCCATCCGCTCCATCAGGCCGGCGACGCGATCGGAGGCGAAGCGCTTCATGAGGTCGTCGTCCAGGGAGAGGTAGAACCGCGAGGAGCCCGGGTCGCCCTGGCGCGCGGCGCGGCCGCGGAGCTGGTTGTCGATGCGCCGGCTCTCGTGGCGCTCGGTGCCGATGATGTGCAGGCCGCCTGCCTCCACCACCCGGGCGTGGTCCGCCTCGGTGACGGCGCGGGCCTCTGCCAGCGCGGCGTCGTAGGTCGCCCTGTCCACCTCTGCCGGGTTCAGGCCCTGGCGGTGGAGGTTCTCGGACGCGAGGCCCGCCGGGTCACCGCCCAGCTTGATGTCCGTGCCGCGGCCCGCCATGTTGGTGGCGATGGTCACGGCGCCGGAGCGGCCGGCCTGCGCGACGACACCCGCCTCCTTCTCGTGGAACTTGGCGTTGAGGGTCTCGTGCCTGATGCCGCGCCGCTTCAGCAGCGTGGAGAGGACCTCGGACTTCTCGACGGAGACCGTGCCCACGAGGACCGGGCGCCCGGCCTGGGTCATCTCCTCGATCTCGTCGATGAGCGCGTTGAACTTGCCCGCCTCGTTCTTGTACACGAGGTCCGGGTAGTCCTCGCGGATCATCGGGCGGTGGGTGGGGATCGAGACGACCTCGAGGTTGTAGATCTTGTGGAACTCCTCGGCCTCGGTCATCGCCGTGCCGGTCATGCCGGCCAGCTTGTCGTAGAGGCGGAAGTAGTTCTGGAACGTGATCGTGGCGAGCGTGCGGCTCTCGCGCTGGACGCGGAGACCCTCCTTCGCCTCAACGGCCTGGTGCAGGCCCTCGCTCCACCGGCGGCCGGGCATCTTGCGTCCGGTGAACTCGTCAACGATGACGATCTCGCCCTCTTCCACGATGTAGTCGCGATCGCGCTTGTAGAGCGCGTGCGCCCGCAGGGCGGAATCGAAGTGGCGTGCGAGCCGCGGGTCCGCGTCGTAGAGGTTCTCGATGCCGAGGAGCTTCTCGATCTTCTCGATGCCCTCCTCGGTGGGGCTCACGGCCTTGTCCTTGAGGTCGACGAAGTAGTCGCCGCCCTCCTCGGCGCCCTCGGCGCGCTCCTTCAGCCGCGGCACGAGGCGCGCGAACGTGAAGTAGAGGTCCGCGGACTCCTCGGCCTGGCCGGAGATGATGAGCGGCGTCCGCGCCTCGTCGATGAGGATGTTGTCCACCTCGTC
>CAIYZX010000379.1 GCA_903930745.1 uncultured Chloroflexota bacterium
CGAGGACGAGGTCGCCGGCGTGCTTGCTGTCTGCCATGAGTCCTCCGTGTCGTTGACGCGAAGGGTACCGCACGCGCGCATCGGTCACACTTGCGGCATGGACCTGTTCACGTCGCTGGGCGTTGGCCCGGTTGAGCTCATCCTGCTCATGGTGATCGTCGTGTCGAGCGTGTCCTGGGTGGGCCTGCGGCGCATCGGGCGCGAGACGGACCTGCCGGGCGCGCCGGTCGTCAAGCCGCAGCGAGACCCCGTTTCCATGCTGGTGGGCGGGGCCATCATGGTGGGGTCCCTGGTGGCGCTGGCGTACCTGCTGGGGTACCTGGGCTAGGGCCCTTCGCCTGTTCGCCGAGTTGCCTATTCGCAGGGGAGCAGGTTGGCCGGGTCCGGAGCGGGGCCCAGCATCGGCGGGCCGAAGGTGATGTCCAGGCGGCCGCAGACCATGTCCGCGCGGACGCCCATGCCGGAGCTGCCGGTGGGCTCGAAGTCCGGTGGGACGTCCATCTCAAGGAGCAGGCGTCCCTTGGGTGCTGTGGCCACCACGTGCCACGGGCGGGGGATGACGGCGGCCTCCGTGTCCAGCACGGCGACGTCCTGGCCCTGGCCCGCGGGGACCTCCGCGAGGGCGATGTCGTTCACGGTCACGTGGATGACCATCGTGGTGCCGTTGGAGACGCTCAACATCTGTGGGCCGCCGGCGGCGGTGGGCTGCGCGATGGGCGTGGGCGGCTCTGCGGTCTTGCCGGCCGGCTGGCCCGGGGTGGCGGAGCAGGCGGCGACGAGGAGTGCGACCGCGAGCCATGCGACCTTCGGCAGCCCGCGCACCGTCATGGCCGGGTCACCCTCGCCGGCATGCCCGGCTCCACGCGGCCCTCGCGCAGCACCCTCGCGTACCAGCGCGCGTCCTGCGGGTTGGCCTTCTGGCTGATCCGGCTGATCCGCCGCTCCGTGAACCAGTGGGCGATGGTCTGGCAGGGCGTCGCGTGGCGGGTCAGCTCCAGGAGCGGACCCTCGCCGGCATGGCCCAGCTCCACGCGGTCAGCCTCCTGGAGTTGCGCCCAGTCGATGCCCAGCACCACCACGTTTTCGCCGTAGGCACCGGGGAACGCCTGGTGCCCGTCCGCGCGAACGCGCTCGATGGCCTCCTGGCTGTACAGGCAGATCGCGCGGTCCGGGCCGCCGTGGATGTCCTCCGGCTCCGTGTGGGCGTCGCCGTCCAGGCCAAGCCGGCCCGCGTGGGCACCCTCCACCGGTGCCTTCGGGACGCCGCCACCGTTCTGGCAGACCGTGACCACCACGCCGGAGGTGCCGGGCTCGATGGTCCGGCGCGTCGCCCAGACCAGCTCCGTCTCGTACGGGAGCCCGAACAGGCCATCCCCATCGGCTTCGGCTTCGGCTTCGGCCGCCGGGCCACCCTCGCTGCGGACCAGCGCGGACACGTCGTCCAGCAGGGCCTCGCGGACCGCGGGATCCGCCGCCGCCACGAAGCTCACGCTGGCCACCCGCTCGCGCAGGCCAGCCTCGTCCAGGCGGTGGACGTGGTGGAAGGCCAGGGTCTCGAAGGGCTCGAAGAGGGCGTCCCGACGCAGGGCCGCGCGCCAGACGTGGGTCCGGGCCTGCGGGGTGGCGGAGGCGAGCGGGTGCATCAGCTCGCCCAGCCGTGCGACCCAGGGGACGGACTCGTCGCGGAAGTTCCAGGCGAGCGCCAGCCGGCCGCCCGGCCGCAGCACGCGGTGGATCTCGCTGAGCGCGCGGACCGCGTCAAACCAGTGGAACGCCTGGCCAACCACCACCGCGTCAACGGACCCGTTGGGGAGCGCGATGTCCTCCGCGGTGCCGTCCAGGAGCTCCGCCTGCGGGACGGCCGCGGCCAGCTTGGCGCGCATCGCCGCCACCGGCTCCAGGGCCAGGATCCGCGCGCCGGTGGGTGCGAGGAGCCGCGTGAGCTTGCCCGTGCCCGCGCCCAGGTCCAGGACCGTCCGGCCCTCGCGCAGGTCCAGCTGCTCCACGAGCGCGGCCACCGCGTCCGGAGGATAGGTGGGCCTCGCCCGTTCGTAGGCATCGGCGCCCGCGCCAAACCCGGCGGCGGCGAGCGGATTGACGGTCGCTGGCTCGTGGGCGCTCATGGCGCTCAGCGTACTCCCGGCTGCGGGCTTCGCTCGGAGGCCGACTCAGCCGGCCGCGGGCCCGTCGATGGCGTCGATGATCCCCACGATCACCGTCCGCAGCGGGCCCCCGCCCGTCTCGCCGATCACCTGGCGCGCGGAGCCGCCCTCGTCGAGCAGCAGCACCGTCTCGCCGGCGCCCGCACCCACGGTGTCCAGGGCGAGGAGGTAGCCGCCGGACGGGCGGCCATCGGGCTCCAGCAGGTCCACCACCAGCATCGCCCGCCCCTCGAAGATGGGTGCCTTGATGGTGGAGACCACGGTCCCCACGACGCGGCCGATCTTCATCGGAGCTTCTCCACCGCGTCCACGATGCCCACGATCGCGTGGTCCACCGGGACGAACCTGTTCGGCATCGCCTCCGCGGCCTCGCGCGCGGCCACGATGTAGACCAGCTGCCCGGGCCCGGCGGTATCCAGCGCATCGGCGGCCACCAGCGGCTGCCCCACGGGCGCCAGGTCCTTGGTCAGCGGCTGCACGATGAGCAGCCGGATCCCGTCCATGTTGTCCGCCTTGATCGTGGCCACCACGGTCCCGGTCACCTTCGCCAGCTGCATCGTCTACGCCTCCCCGCGCCGGCCCAGGCGGGCCCCAAGGCGGGCGTCCGCCTCCAGCTCCGTGCGCATCTCGCGGTGGAGCTGCGCGATGACCCGGCCGATGGGTGCGCGGCCGCCGGGCACGGAGCCCAGCAGGCCATCCGAGACGCGCGCGATCGCGATCTCCACCGCGGCCTCCACGTCCGCCACCGTGCCGTCGAACAGGAGATAGCCCTTGCCGCCGATCCCATCGCCCACGCGCAGCTCCAGCAGCGCGACGTCCGCGCCCTTGAGCCCGGCATCGGCCGCCTCAACGGTGGCCGCGATGGTGGCGGTCTCGATCACGCCCAGCGCCTCGCCGGTGCCGGCACGTCGCGCGCCCCGCAGGGCCGCGACCACCGCGGGATGCACGCTGGGGAGCAGGACGGTGTCCACGAGGCAGGACTCGCCAACCGCGAGGCCGGCTTCGTATGCCTCCTCCACGTCCGCCACCTGGCCCGCGACCAGGAGGACGTACTTGCCCGGGTGGATTGTCCCGGCCAGCAGCACGTCCACCGGGGAGCGCTTGACCATGGCGTCACCGGCCTCGATCCCCACCGCGATGGACGCGAGCTCCAGCACCGCGAGCGCCGGCTCCATGGGCCGGGCGTCCGCCTGCGCCGAAGCGGCCGCCGCGGCCGAAGCCGAGGCCGCGCGCGCGGGAGTGGGGGAGGAGGCCGTCTTCGCCATCGCCTAGACGATCCGCAGCGCGCCCACGACGGTGATCCGCCGCTCACGCGAGAAGGTCCGCGGGCGGGTCATCCCGTCGCCGGACGGTGAGGCGATCGAGACCGTGGCGAACCCCTCGCCG
>CAIYZX010000380.1 GCA_903930745.1 uncultured Chloroflexota bacterium
CGGCCGTACCTCGTCTTCCTCCAGGGCGGCCCGGGCTTCGAGGCCGCGCGCCCCACCGTCCCGCCCACGGGCTGGATCAAGCGCGCGCTCACGGAGTACCGCGTCCTGCTCCTGGACCAGCGCGGCACCGGCCGCAGCACGCCCGTGGGCGCGCAGATCCCCGGCGCCACGGCCCAGGCGCAGGCCACGTACCTGACCCACTTCCGCGCGGACAACATCGTCCGCGACTGCGAGTGGATCCGCCGGCAGCTGGGCGTGGACCGCTGGACCGTGCTGGGCCAGAGCTTCGGCGGCTTCACGTCGCTGACGTACCTCTCCATCGCCCCGGAGGGACTCGCGGCCGCGCTGATCACCGGCGGCCTCACCCCGGTGGGCCGGTCCGCGGACGACGTGTACGGCACCACGTGGGTGCGCGTGACGGAGGCGAACCGCCGCTACTTCGAGCGCTATCCGGACGACGCGGCCCGCACGCTGGACATCCTCCGGCAGCTGGACGCGGAGGACGTCCGGCTCCCCAGCGGCGACCGGCTCACCGCGCGCCGCTTCCGCGGCCTGGGCATGTGGCTGGGCGACTCGGCGGGCTTCGAGTACCTCCACAACGTCCTGGAGCTGCCCGTGGGCTCCGCGGCCTTCCTCCACGACGTGGAGGGCGCGGTCCGCTGGGAGCGCAACCCCATGTACGCCACGCTCCACGAGTCCTCGTACGCGGACGGTGTGGTCACCGGCTGGTCCGCGCAGCGCACGATGCCCGCAGGCTTCGACGCCCCGGACAGCCCGTTCTTCTGGGCGGAGCACGTCTTCCCGTGGATGTGGGAGGACCTGGGCGGCCTGCGCGCCCACCGTGAGGCCGCGGAGATCCTGGCGCGGCACCCGTGGCCGAAGCTCTATGACGCCGAGCGCCTGCGCGTGAACGAGGTGCCGGTGGCCGCCACGATCTACGAGGACGACGTCTACGTGGACCGCGACTTCGCCAAGGAGACGGCGGCCCTGGTGCGCGGTCTGCGCCCCTGGATCACCAACGAGTACGCGCACAACGGCCTGCGCGCGGACGGCGAGCGCGTGGTGGGGCGGCTCATCGACATGGTCAAGGGCCGTGTCTGACGCCGGAGGGCGCCCCGCGGCAGCCGCTGCGCCCGTCTTTCCGGGCACGGACTTCCCGCGGTCCATGGGGAGCCCGGCGTTCCGGGCGCTGACGGCGGCAGGCTTCGGTGGCGTGGCGGACCTGGCGGGTGCCAGCACGGCGGCGCTGCTGCAGCTGCACGGCGTTGGCCCGAAGGCGATCCGCATCCTGGCCGATGCGCTGGCGGCCCGCGGGCTGGCCTTCGAGCCAGGCGCCACCGGGGAGCCGCCCCGGGGCTGACGCGCGCCCCGGGAATCATCGGACGGTTGGCCTCCCCGTGGTGACCAACCGTCCGATGCGCGTCCCCCGGGGACCCGATGTGGTGGCTAAGGTGTCTGGAGCTCGCCCAGCGCGAGACCGGCGGAGCCGGTGCCACCGCTCGTGGAGCCCGTAGACCCGCTGGCGGCGGGCGAGGCGGATGGCACCGGGGTCGCTTCGAACAGGTACTGGAACTCTGGCCCGTTGTGGCAGATCCAGCAGTTGTTGCCGCGGTTCTCCATGGAGGCGGGCAGCGGGGCGTGCTGGTCCATGCCGTGGCAGGAGGTGCACTTCTCTCCGTCCACGCCCATGTGCTCCGGTCGGGCCGGCGCCGCGGACTGGGTGCTGCCGCCCCCGGATTCCTGCGTCTTGTGGCAGATCAGGCACTCCTCCTTGTGGAGGGAGCTGTGCCCGGGCGCCGTGGCGACCAGCTTGCCGTCCGTGTGGCAGGCGGTGCAGTCACGCCAGCCCATGAGCGGGTGCGCCATGCGCGGGATGGGCTTCGTCCCAACGGATCCCGCGGCGGTCTCGTGGCAGCCGTTGCAGTTCGCATCGGCCGGCATCTCGATGCCCACGGGGGAGAGCGCCATGCCGGACTTGGGCGTCGCGGTGGGCTCCGGCGTGGGGCTGGGGACCGCCGCCGCCTGGCGGGTGAGATCCGGAACGGCGACGAGCACGAGGAACGTGCCCACCACCAGGATGCCCAGGGTCAGGGACGCCGCGGTGAGGCGGAAGGCCCACCGGGAGATCAGCGCGATCACGCGAGCACCTCCGGGGTGGCGACGGCCGCCGGGGCGTCCGCATGGCCCTCGTGGTCCTCTTCGTCGTGGTCATGGTGCTTCTTGATCCACGGGAAGGGGAAGAACATGTGCGCGTCGCCCTCGCCCATCTTGAGGTACCGCTCGGCGAGCGTGTAGCCAAGGGCCATGAAGGCCGCGGCGCCGGCGAAGATCGCGAGCTCCGTGGGGGTGGGTGCGTAGTGTGCGTAGGGGTAGGCCAGCGTGCCCGCGCCTGCGCCAACCGGGGCGATCTGCCCGGCGACCACGAACAGGTAGCGGTCCAGCAGGACGCCGAACAGCACGAGGATGCTGGCGCTGAAGGTCATCGCCGGGTGCGTCTTCGCCAGGGGAGCGGCGATGAGCAGGGCCGGGATGAAGAGGCCCAGCAGGATGCGTGCCCAGAAGAGATCGGCCAGCGGGCCGGCCACCAGGGCCAGCGTGGCCTCCCGGAGGCCGCGGACGTCGCCCATGAGGCCAACCGCCACCTGGCGGACCAGGAGCGCGGAGACCGCCACGAGGCCAACGGCCATCAGGACGCGGACGGACGGGAGCGCGATGGTCGCGGCGATCTTCCAGTCCGCCAGCCGGAGCCGGTGGATCAGGTAGAAGACGATGCCCAGCAGCGCAGACCCGGCCAGGAAGGCCGTGATCACCATCTGGATCGGCGTGAAGATGCCGTTCCAGTAGGCCTTCGCGCCCACCACCCCGAAGACGGCGCCGAGCGTGCCGGGGGCCAGGATGGCGATGACGGACGCGATGGTGCACGCGTACTGGTGGATCTTGGGGTGGTCCGTGAACATGGACCAGACCTCGACGATCAGGACAACCAGGTATGCCCCGTAGAAGACGCCCATCCACCACATGGGCGAGGAGGGCGAGGGGACCAGCATCGCGCCGAAGACCATGCGCACGGGGTAGTGCAGGTCCAGGGCGATGATCAGGAACGCGGTGAGCAGCGACAGGATCGCGAGGACCGCGTGGCGCTTCTCGAACGGCAGGAACCGCTCGATGCCGAAGACCGTGCCCAGGGACGAGCTGAGGCAGAGCCCGGACGTCATGATCGCGAAGAAGACGTACCCGATGATCATCAGGCCCCACTCGAAGCTGGGGGTGGTCCCGAAGACCTCCCAGCCGGGCGGGATGGAGACCGCGGCGGCCACGACGGCGACCGCGAGGATGGCGAAGAGGAAGCCGAACCAGGCCTGGAGGGCCACCGGCATGCTCTTCACCTCCGCCACCGCCGTCCGGGCGAGCCGGCGCGGGTGCAGCGGGATGGTGTAGTCCAGCAGGTGGAGCTCGAGCGGCCTCGCCGTGGCGTACATCGCTCAGGCCTCCTGGGTGGACGGGCCGGAGTAGAGGACACGCGGCTGCGTTCCGAACTCTGGCCAGAGGGGCTGGGGCTGGGTGTCTGCCACCACCTTGTTGATCACGTCCGCAGGATCGTTCGCGTCGCCGAACTGGCGGGAGCCCACGGGGCAGACCTCCACGCACGCGGGCTTGAGGCCCTTCGTGATGCGGTGGTAGCACCAGGTGCACTTGTCGGCCACGCCGGGCGTGTCGTTGGGGACGCGCTCCTCGGCCGGGACGAGGTACCGGGCGCCGTACGGGCAGGCCACCACGCAGTAGCCGCAGCCGATGCACCGGCGGGCGTCCACGAGGACGATGCCCTCGCCGGTCCGGTACGTCGCGCCCACCGGGCAGACGCCCGTGCACGGGCTGTTGGTGCACTGCATGCACAGGCGTGGCATGAAGTACGCCTCCTTCACCGCCTTGCCGGCGGCGCCGGGCGCGGTGGAGTTGGCGGGGAAGCCGTTGATGCCGGCATCCGGGGAGTCCTTGTAGACCTCGCCGTCCGTGGTGACCACGTGCCGCTCCACCCAGGTCCGGGTGTACTCGGCCTTCTCCGGGACGTGGTTCTCCTCCTTGCAGGCGGCGACGCAGAGGCCGCAGCCGATGCACCGGGCGGTGTCCACCACGAAGGTCCAGCGCTGGGTCTTGTGGTCCAGCTGGGCCACGATCGGCTTGATCTCCTCCTCCTCGCCCGCGAGGACGGGATAGAGGGTGGCCATCGCGCCGCCGCCCAGGGCCGCCCCGCCGATGGCGAGACCGAAGCCCAGGAAGGCGCGCCGGCTCACGGACGCCGCCGCGATGGCAGGGGCGAGGTCCTCAAGCGGGACCAGGCTGGCGTCGGCGGGGGCGGTCTCCACCGGCGGGATCGGCGCGCTCACGGGTTCACCACTGCTTCCGTGTCGTCCTCGTTCGGGCCGCGCCCGGCCGCGTGGCAGAGGAGGCACTGCTTGTCGTCACCGTTGTCCTCCGGGTGACGGATGTTCCGGGTCTTGAACCCCTCCGGGCCGTGGCAGGTGAGGCATGCCGGCAGGTTGTCCAGCGGGTGGCTCACGACCGGCGGCCGGTTGGCGATGCCCGTGTGCGGGTCATGGCACTGCAGGCACTCGTTGATGTAGTGGTTGGCCGGGATGATCTCGCGCAGGCCCTCCGGCCGGCCCTCCGCCGCGTAGTGGCAGCGGATGCAGACGGTGTTGGTGGGCACGCGGACGGCCACCTGCTCGCTCACGGCCTTGTCACCGGCCTCGGCATGCTCGTTGAGCGCGCCGTGGCAGCTCTGGCAGCCGATCTTGGCGTGGGTGGCGGAGACCAGCCGTGCGTGCTCCACGTCGTGGCAGGTGACGCAGATGGAGCTGGAGGTGAACTCCAGGTCCTCGCGAGCCCACTGCGTGATGTTGATGGAGTGGTCCACGCTGAACTGCAGGTACGGGTTCCAGGCCATGCCCGCGACGAAGACCAGGGCGGCGGCGAGGACGGCCCCGCCTCCGAACAGGCTCGCGGCGGCCAGGATCCGGCCCTTGCGTGTCTTCGGGGTGAGGCGCGCGATGAGGTGCGCCAGGCGCTGCGTCTTGCTCATAGGGTCGAGGGGTTCAGGAGGCCGCGCCGGACGGTGTAGCGGAGCAGCTCCACCCGGTCATGCAGGCCGAGCTTCTCCATCACGTTGGCACGATTGTTGTGGACGGTCTGCTCCGAGAGCTGGAGCGACCGTGCGATGTCACGGTTCGTGTGGCCCATGGCCGCCAGCAGCAGGATCTGCCGCTCGCGCTCGCTGAGCGTCTCGTACGGATCGTCAAGGCCTGCGTCCGGGGAGCGGCGGACGTAGGTGTCAACCATCCGGGTCACGATGGCGGGGCTCACGTAGGTGTGCCCGGCGGTCACGCCGCGGATGGCCGCGACGATGTCCGCCTGCTGGGCTTCACGGGTGAGGAACCCGTGCGCGCCCGCCTTGAGCGCCACCGAGAACTGCTCGCCGGCGCAGCGGCAGTCCAGGACGATGACCTTGGACTCCGGGCTGGTGGCCCGGATCTCGTCGATCGCGTCGTAGGTGCCGCAGCCGAAGCCGCCGACGCTCTCGCACTCGAGGACGATGACGTCCGGCATGGTGGCCTGGACCTGCTCGAGAAGCGTCTCGCGGTCTGTCGCCTGCCCTACGACATGCATGTCGCGCTCCCCGTCGATGACGGAACGGAGCGCGGTGGAGAGCATCGGGAAGTCGACGACCGCGAGCATGACGCCGGTACGGGACCCGTCCTGGGTCCCGTCGGCCTTCGGCTCGCGGATCGTGGTCATGGACCGGATCGCCTAGCGCGCCTGGCTGCCGGGCTCGTCGCCGTGGCCGTGGTTGCGCACGACCTTGGCCCAGCCGAAGGGCATCAGGACCATGAAGATGGTCACGACGACGGCGCCGACGATCACGGCGGTGGACCCGAGGCTGAAGTACAGGAGGTTCAGGGCGACGAACGCGATGGCCGAACCCACCCAGAAGGTGAGGGTCACGAGACCCAGCCATGCCGCGATACGGGCACCTCGGCCACCCTTGGATCCCATCGCGAACCACACCACGATGGCGACGATCCCCTCGAGAAGGATCAGCATCGGCACGATCAGTGCCAGCTGTTCCGTGACTTCCTTGATCTGCATCGCATCCGCTCCCAGCCGCATCGACAGCCACTTGCAGTCGATGGGTGCATCGTCGAGGCCGCGGTGGCGATCCGGTAGATCACCCGCGGGGTGCGCTGCCGGTGCGGCGGTGCCGAAGTGTGGCCACGGCCGCCCCTTGTGATGCCACGCGCGTCGCCACTGGCAACGCCCGTTGCATTCCACCCCTCACGCGCGTTGCCGCGACACCCCACGTCCGTGGGGTGTGGAAATCGCGGTCGCGGGATCTGTCAGCCCAGGATCGGGTCCGAGGGGCGCTCGCCGCGGTCCAGGCGGATCACGCGCCGGTCCGTCACGATCGCCGTGATCAGCGCGGCGGGCGTCACGTCGAACGCCGGGTTGAGCGTGCGGGTCCCCTCGGGGGCCGTCCGGACGCCGCGGATGCTCGTGACCTCGTCCGCGCCGCGCTCCTCGATCTCGATGTGGCCGCCATCGGGCGTCGCCAGGTCCACCGTGCTCTCGGGTGCCACCACCACGAACGGCACGCCGGCGTTGCGCGCGCCCAGCGAGAGCGTGAACGAGCCGATCTTGTTCGCCGTGTCGCCGTTGGCCGCGATCCGGTCCGCGCCGATGAAGCAGATGTCCGCGAGGCCGCGCGCGAGCACGGACGCGGAGGCGCCGTCCGGGAGGAGGCGGAACGGGGCGCCCATCTGCGCGAGCTCCCAGGCCGTGAGCCGTGCACCCTGCAGCAGGGGTCGGGTCTCCAGCGGCAGCGCCTCCTCAAGCACGCCGCGGGCCAAGAGCTCGCCGATGACGCCCAGGGCCGTGCCGCGCTCAACGGCCGCGAGGGCGCCCGTATTGCAGATGGTCATCGCGCGCACGCGCTCGCGCGCCACGAGCGCCCGCGTCAGGTCCGCGCCCCGGGTGGCCATGGCGGCGCACGCGGCGATGTCCTCGTCGCGGACCGCGAGCGCCTCCGCCAGCACGGCGTCCCGTCCCTCGACCAGGCGGGCCAAGGCGCGGTCCACGCCCCAGGCCAGGTTCACCGCCGTGGGGCGGGCGGCCCGGAGCCGTGCCGCGCCAGAGCGGATCGCGGCCTCGTCGCCCTCGTGCCGGAAGGCCAGCATCGCCACGCCCATCGCCCCCGCAACGCCCAGCGCAGGCGCACCGCGGACCGCCAGGCGGGCGATCGCGTCGATGAGCGGGTCCAGCTCCGTCACGTGGAGCAGGACGAGCTCTGCGGGCAGGCGGGTCTGGTCGATGAGGTGGATCTGGCCGTCAGCCCAGTCGATGGTGCGCATGCGGGCAGTTTCGCAGGTGTCCCCGGCCCCCGGTGTGGGGCTGCTACCACGTCGTCCACGGGGACGGCCACGGCACTCGTTCAGGGCCCC
>CAIYZX010000381.1 GCA_903930745.1 uncultured Chloroflexota bacterium
ACCCAGCCAGAGCCGCGCGACGAAGTCCGGCGTGACCGCCTCGTACGTGTCGAAGTAGCGGCCCAGGGCGAGCAGGACGAAGACGTTCTCCTGGGTGTTGCCCCAGCGGCCGGCGGTCCGGTGGGCGAGGAGCCCGGCGACGAGCTTCGGGATGAGGTCGCTCCGCGGCTGGTCCGCGATCAGCGCGTCCAGCACGATGGCGTCCGCACGCCGGTCACTCGCCAGCAGGAGGTGGGCGCCGTCCTCGTACCGGACGGTGATGGATGCGGCACCAGGCGTCTCCACGACCGCGTTCGCCAGGCGGCGCCGGAGCTCGTCCGCAAACGCCGCACCGCCCTGGGCACCGCGGAGAACCGGGAGCAGCCAGCCGATCGCCTCCGCTCCCAGGGAGTCCGCTCCTCGGCGGCGGACGAAGGCGAGCGCGCGCGCCGGATCCTCGTCCCCGAGCGATGCCCGGGCATGCAGCGCATAGGCCCCGATGGCCGTCCTTGCCTGGGTGCGGTAGCCATGCGAGAACCGTCGATCCACCGTCCGCAGGTAGTCGAGCAGGCCGTTCCTGAGCGCGTCCGGGATGGCGAAGCCCTTCGCCCGTGCCCTGCCCAGGGCGTTGGCGACGTGGGCGGTCAGGTACGGCCAGCTCTCCTCGTCACGCCGCCACCAGCCGAAGCCGCCGTCGCGTCCCTGGCGCGCGGCCAACCGCGCGACGTCCCTGGCCACCGTGGCCTCCAGCTCCGCGGCGGTGGGTGCATCCGGCGCCTCGAAGGCCGCGAGGACATCCCGGAGCGCGGCGATGCCCGCGAGACGCGAGGCCAGCTGCTCCGAGCACTCGTACGGGTACGCCGCGAGGTACAGGACCGCGTCCGCGAGGGCGGCGACCCCCGTGGATGACGTGGTGACGTCCAGTCCACCGAAGGCCGGGATGGCACCCGCGGGCATGCGAACCGGCTGGGAGACGGTCCCGTCGTCCAGGGTCCCGTGGATGGCGAACGCCTCGGCCGTGGCAGGCGTCCAGACCGGGAGCGTGACGGTGGCGGCGTCGGCGTCCGGGCCGGAGGCGGCGGCCACCTCCAGGCGCGCCTCGCCCGCACGAGCGGTCTCCGCCGGGAAGCGGACCTCCACGCGGTCGTTGGAGGGCACGAGCAGCCTGCGGCCGGCGCCGTGGGTCAGGGTGATGTTGGCGGGACGGACCGCGACCTCAACCTCCAGTGCCTCGTCCGCCTGGTTCTGGATCACCACCGGCAGCTCGAACCGGTCGCCGGCGTTGAGGAACCGGGGCGCGGACGGCCGGACCATGAGCGGGAGGCGCGCGGTCAGCGCGGACTCCCCCACCCCGAAGCGCCTGGCGCCGTCCGTGACCACGGCCACGATGCGGTACCGGGTCAGGTTGTCCGGAAGCGTGACGTCCACCGCGGCCCGGCCCGTCGCGTCCACCGCCACGGAGGCCACGAACAGCGCGAGGGCGCTGAAGTCCGTGCGGGCGCGGATGGGCGGGGGCGTTGGGGCACCGCCGCCCGGCGGCATGGCGCCTGCCATGGGCGCGGCCATCATCGGCATGGGCGGTGGCAGACCCTCCGCCGCCATGAACCTGCGGGCCA
>CAIYZX010000382.1 GCA_903930745.1 uncultured Chloroflexota bacterium
AGGGCGCCCGCGGCACGCGCGGCCCCCGTCATGCGCGGCAGCTGCGGGTAGGCAACGGAGCGGTACGGCTCGTGGATCCGGTCCACGGTCAGGTCCGCCAGCAGCTCGAAGCGCCCGGACGCGATGCCCGCCACGCCGATCGCGATGCGGCTCATGTTGGAGACCGCGTCCCGCAGCGGGACCTCGGCCGGGAGGACGCGGCGCATGTCCGCGGTGGAGAGCCGGCGGTCCGGGATGAAGAGGACGCAGCGGAGGCCATCGGGCGCCGGGAAGCGGACCGCCTCAACGCGCTCGCCCAGGTGCGCGGAGACCACGAACCCGCCCAGCAGCGCCGCGGACGCGTTGTCCGGGTGCCCCTCGAGGGCCGTTGACGCCCGCAGCAGGTCGGCGGACGTCAGCCGCGAGCCGCCCAGCACGTTGCCGGCGAACACGCCGCCCACGGACGCCGCCGCGGACGAGCCCATGCCTCGCGAGAGCGGGATCCGGTTGTGCATCGCGATGTGCCAGCCGATGTACGACGGCCGCGGCCCGATGGACGCCTCCAGGGCATCCTCGAGGCCCGCCACGAACCGGTTGGAGCGGACCGCGGGCAGCTCGCCCTCGCCCTCGCCCGTGACGTCCAGCGTCAGCGCGCCATCGGCGGCCACCTC
The DNA here is from genome assembly GCA_903930745.1 of uncultured Chloroflexota bacterium. Lineage (GTDB taxonomy): Bacteria > Chloroflexota > Limnocylindria > Limnocylindrales > CSP1-4 > CAIXZV01. The sequence goes on from CAIYZX010000382.1 coordinate 651, forward strand.
CACCGTCACGCGGTTGCAGACGTCCAGGGCCATGCCCAGGCAGTCATACCCGGCCCCAAGGTTGGCCGTGGAGGCGGGCACGTCGATGACGAGCCGCCGGCCAACCAGCGCCGCCCACGCCGCCTCGTCCAGCGGAGCGGCGGGCAGCCGTCCGGGATTGGCGATCGGGATCTTGCCCGGGATGGGCGGCTCGGCAGCCTGCATCACCAGCCCAGGGCCCGGGCGACGGACGCGATCGTGGGCTCGGCCTCGGTCACCTTGACCTCCAGCCCGTCCTCGGCGGTGTGCGGATCCTTCAGGCCGTTGCCGGTGAGGACCGCCACCACGAGGGCATCGGGATCCACCTGGCCCGCGGCGGCGCTCTTGATCACGCCGGCCACGGACGCCGCGGACGACGGCTCGCAGAAGACGCCCTCGAGGCGCTGCAGCCGGCGGTAGGCGTCCAGGATCTCCGCGTCCGTCACGGCCTCGATCTTGCCGCCGGACGTGTCGCGCGCGCCGATGGCGAGGTCCCACGACGCCGGGTTGCCGATGCGGATGGCCGTGGCGATGGTCTCCGGCGCCTCCACCGGGTGCCCCAGGACGAGCGGCGCGGCGCCGGCGGCCTGGAAGCCCCACATGCGCGGCGTGCTGTCCACGCGGCCCAGGTCGCGGTACTCACGGAAGCCGCGCCAGTAGGCGGAGATGTTGCCGGCGTTGCCCACCGGGATCGCCAGGATGTCCGGCGCGCGGCCCAGGTCATCGCAGACCTCGAACGCGGCCGTCTTCTGGCCCTCCAGCCGGAACGGGTTCACGGAGTTCACGAGCGTGATGGGATGGTCGTCCTGCTCGGAGAGCGCGCGGACCACGTTCAACGCGTCGTCGAAGTTGCCGCTCACGGAGATCACCCGGGCGCCGAAGACCAGCGCCTGGAGCAGCTTGCCCAGGGCGATCTTGCCGGCCGGCAGGACCACCACGCACTCGAGACCCGCGGCGGCGGCGTACGCGGCGGCGGAGGCGGACGTGTTGCCGGTGGAGGCGCAGATCACGCTCTGCGCGCCGGACTCCAGCGCCTTCGCGATGGCCATCACCATGCCCCGGTCCTTGAAGGAGCCGGTGGGGTTCATGCCCTCGATCTTGAGGTGCAGGTTGGGGACGCCGATGCTCTCGCCCAGGCGCCTGGCGTGGACGAGCGGCGTGAGGCCCTCGCCCAGCGTGACCACCGGGGTGGCGTCGCTGACAGGCAGGAGCTCGCGGTAGCGGCTGACGAGGCTGGGGCGGGCCGGGTAGCTGAGCGTCATGGCGTGGACCCTAGTCCCCAACGGGGTAGCAGGCGCCGGACGGGGCGGCGACACACTCTGCGGACACCGGGCGGACGGCGCGGGACGAGACGGTGGTGGCGGGGCGCAGGCCGGCCCAGGTGGAGCCAACGCCGCGGGAGATCGCCACGATGTCCGCGAGGACCGCGGCACCCGCGGCGGCGCCACCGGCGCCCGGACCCTCGAAGGCCACGCGACCAACCGGGTAGCCGTCAACCTCCACGCGGTTGAGAACGCCATCGCAGCGCCCGAACGCGGAGCCGGACGGGACCGCGGTGGGGACCACGGACGCCTCGATGGCGCCGTCCTCGGCGAGGCGGGAGGTGGCGATGAGGCGGAGCGTGCGACCCTCGGTGGCCATGGACGCCACGTCCGCTGCGGTGACGCCGGTGATGCCCGGGCGGCCTGGCTCGCCCGTGGTGGAGCCGGGGCGGTTGTCCACGCTGTCCGTGGAGATCCACTCGCCGAACGAGAGGCGGGCCAGGATCACGAGCTTGTTCAGCGCGTCCAGGCCCTCAACGTCCGCGGTGGGATCCGCCTCCGCGTAGCCCTTGGCCTGCGCGTCCGCGAGCACCTCGCCGTACGGGCGGCCTTCACGGGCCATCGCCGTGAGCATGTAGTTGGTGGTGCCGTTGACGATG
>CAIYZX010000383.1 GCA_903930745.1 uncultured Chloroflexota bacterium
CAAGGACCTGCACTTCGCGCACATGATGGGCCGCGAGTTTGGCGTTCCCCTGGACCTCGCCAGCGTGACGGAGCAGACCTTCGCCCGCGGCCGGGCCATGTACGGCGGCGGCGCGCAGTCCACGATGATCGTGAAGCTGCTGGAGGACGCCACGGGGACCGATCTCCGCGCCCCCGGCTTCCCGGACGAGCTGGCCCCCGAATGAAATCCGCGGGGGGAGACGAGCGTGGGCCGGGACGACGGGGGCGGTGTCTTCGGGCGGTCCTGGCCTGCGTGCTCGCGGTGGTGGTGGGCGCCTGCGGCGGCAGTGCCAGCCTCGGCCCCGCGTGGGTGCGACATCCCAACGGGGTGCGGACCTTCACGCCGGCCGGCGGAATCTTCGGGATCCCGGTGGGGTGCCCGGCGATCACCAACGACCAGATCCGGGGCACCCTGGCCTCCTCGGCCGACCGGTCTGCGGACACGGTCTGGCTCCAGGGCGCCGATGGTGCCATCCACGTCGTCTGGCCGGACCGGTGGTCGTTCGTGTTCGGCGACTCCGGCGTGACGATCACCAGCGAGAGCGGTGCCGTGGTGGCGACCGACGGTGACGAGATCGTCCTCCGGTCGCCGAACCCGAGCGATGCCGCGGGGACTGAGGCGGATCCCTACGTAGGCTGGGGCTACATCCAGGCGCGTGGGGTGGAGTTCGGCTGCTACCTGCCGCCTGACTGACGCCAAGCGTCCATCATCTGTACATGCCGTACCTGCTGGTGCCCTCGCCGGATGACGCCGACCTGGCGGCGTTCGTGCGCGCCAGCAACGAGATCGAGCTGATCCGGGGTCTGGGTCCAGGCTCGCCCGCGTTTGACGATCACCTCTTCGCCGCCCGGCGCGTGGCCGAAGGCCGGATGGACGATCCGTTCGAGATCCACTTCGCGCTCATGCGCCGGCTCCTGGGCCCGGGCGAGGCCGGCGTCGTGCGGATGGTGGCGGTCCGCGTTGGGGGAGATCGGCCCCCGGAGCCCGGGCCGCACCTGGGGGTCCACCTCGGGCGCCTCGCCCGCCTCCGCGCCTCCGCTCCTGTGGCCGGCGAGGATCCCGCGGACTTCGCCTGGCGGGTCCACCACGAGCTGGAGTGTGTCCATCCCTTCGTCGACGGCAATGGTCGCACGGGGCGCCTGCTCCTGAACGCCGTCCGTCTCCGGCTCGGCCTGCCGTGGCTCACGGTCACGTCTGACGCGGAGACCCGCACCGCCTACATCGACGCGATCCGCGCGTACCGCGCCACCTCGTTCCCCTGCATCTCCACGGGGAGCGGCGCCTGTGACTGACCGCCCGATCCCGACGACCGGCCGATCCCGACGACGGTTCGACGCCCCGGAGACCACCCCGGAGGACCACTGGCGCGCCATCGTGCTCTTTGGGCGCAACGTCGCCTCGTACAAGTTCGCGCTGGGGAAGAGCCTGATCGAGCTCGCGGTCGAGGCGAAGACAGAGGTCAACCTCGAGGAGCTGGCCATCCCCTTCTCCCGCCACGTCGCGGAGCACCTGCAGAGCGCGGACAAGCAGGCCACGTCCGCCACCAGCCGGTACCTGGATGCCTGCCGCGCATTCAACCGGGGTGAGATCCCGCAGGACCAGCTGATTGACCGCACCGTGGAGCTGGGGTTCACGAACGTCATCGACGCCTTCCACATCGTCAACGGCGCCCCAACGCCCACCACGTTCTTCACGGACGAGCGGCGCTCCGGCGGCGGCATCCGGCTGACCGATGCGCTGCTCCAGACCGTCATCGGCGGACAGGCGGTGAACCTGCCCATGGAGATCGAGTCACGATGGCGGCTGGTGGAGACGGCGTGGGAGCTGAACCTCCCGAAGCATCTTGTCTCCGTGCAGTACGAGCCGGAGGCGCAGGGGCTGGTCGTCGAGGACTCCCGTCAGCGCCGGCGATCCGTGACCGGTGCCCGGGGCGCGCTCAGTGGCTACCAGGACGGTGCGTGCTTCTACTGCGGAGGCGCGGTGGACGCGTCGATGGCTGTTGGCGTGGACGTTGACCACTTTCTTCCCTGGTCGCTGGGCTCGCTCGGGTTCCCGTACAACCTCGACGGCGTGTGGAACCTGGTTCTCGCCTGCCCCACCTGCAACCGCGGCGAGGGCGGCAAGTCCGCTCGCATCCCAACGCTCCGATACCTGGAGTCGCTGCACGACAGGAACGAGTACCTGATCGGCAGCCACCACCCACTGCGCGAGACGCTGATGCTGCAGACGGGGCTCACCGAGCCGCTGCGCGCCTCGTTCTTGCGTGGCGCCTACGCTGACGCCGCCCGACTGCTGATCCACACCTGGGAGCCACCACCGCAGTAGCGGTAAGCGAGCACAAACCGCCGTAACCGTCGAGTCGGGCTGATGGGCTCCTGCCGTCGGCAACCTCGCCCCCATCTGCCGGCCGCCGATTGCGACGGACTGCGTGACAACGGAGGTGGCACGCCAGAGGGAGAGTGTGCGGGCAGCCATCGCCGCGAAGGTGAGCGTTGGAGCCGTGCTCGAATCAAAGGACGACCCGTGTTGCGCGTCGATACACTCCCCCGCATGGACCGCCTGATTGAACCGAGGCTGGTCCCCGAGGGGGATCACTGGTGCGACTGTCCCGATGCTCCGTGGACCGCGCCGCCCAAGCCTGCTGGACTGTCTGAGCACTCGACCGACTGCGGCTTCCCAAGGTCGCTCTGCACAGTCCGTGCCCACCGCGTGACCGTCCATGAAGGCTGTGGTCGCGTGATGCCCTACCGCTTCTGCCGCTGTCTGCCGTCCGGCTACACCTTCGATGTGGACCGTGGCTGGTGGGTGCACTACCTGTGCGGTTGGCCGACCCATGCTTGGCTGAACCAGCACGGCCAGCTTCCACCCGAGCACCTCCTGGGCGTGCGCCCGGTGACACTCCACGAGTACGTGCCCATTCCCAGGGACCCGGTGCGCAAGCCGCCCAAGAACCCACCGAAGAACCCGAAGCCTCCCAAGCCAACCGCGTGGTCGCGACTGACTGACGAGCAGAAGGCCATCAACGCCGAGTTCGACGGGTCCTGGGTCCGGGACTGACCGATCCACGAGGGGGACGCGATGGATTTCTTTGTCATTCCGCCAAGCCGGGTGTCGTTCGAGATCGGCCTTATCGAAGGTGCGCCGCTGAAGTCGGGGCGCGCGAAGGCTGTGCTCATCTGGAATGAGCAAAGTCGGATGGTCATCGTGGGCATCAACCAGCAGGTCGTGGGCGGCATCGTAGGTGACGAGCAGACCGCGTGGGCCGATCTGGCGGCCCGTCTCGAGTCCGAAGGCCTGGTCGCGCAGACCGACGCCTGGGTCGAGGTGAAGGGCGAGCAGCGTGCCGTCTGGCTATTCGCCGATCCGAAGGCCGAGTACCGCACCCCGGCTGAGGTGGCGGACGCCGCCCACGCAATTGCGAGCCCACTCATTCGAGCCTTCGAGGAAGGTCAAGAGGCGGTGCAGCGCTTTGGGGCGGGCGGTGCTGACGCGAGACGCAACGCCGAGCAGTTGATCAGCAAGGTCGAGGGCCGGTGTCGCGACTGTGGCCAGCCCATCGAGCCGACCGGAAGGCGCGGCCGCCCCGCGGTGCGCTGCGCTTCCTGCCGAGTTGACACCAAGCCCGCGCGCGTGGAGCGTCCGCCGACGCCGGTCTGGGCGCCGGGGCCCCCGCTGGCCGACTGGTCCGTGATCGACGTCGAGACTACGGGCCTCTGGCCGAGTGTGGACCGAGTTGTGGAGATCGGCGTTGTGCGCCTGTCGGCAGACGGCCGAGAGATCGACGCTTGGACCAGTCTTGTGGATCCCGACCGGGACATCGGTGCGGGCAACATCCACGGTTTGTCCGCGTTTCACCTCCGAGGTGCGCCCAAGTTTGCGGAGGTCGCTCCCTCATTGCTAGCGATGCTCTCAGGGACCCGAATTGCGGCACACAACGCGCGCTTCGACACCGCCTTCCTGACAGCGGAGTTCGCCCGGGCAGGGATTGACTGGGGTGCTCCCGACGCACTCTGCACGATGACCGCCGTAGGGCGACTCCGCCTAACCTCCAGCCGCCAGCTCACGAGCGTCTGTGCGGAACTCGGCATCCTCCACGAGGACGCGCACTGCGCCATGGCCGATGCCAGGGCAGCAGCCAGCCTGATGGCGCACATCCTGCCCGCGATCGACCTGTCGGTCGCTGTGGTTCCACACCTCTCCGATGGGCCACTTCCTCCACGGACGCGGCTCCGTACGGACCCGCCGCCCCCTCGACTCGACGCGAGGTTGGGAGCACTGGCGGACCGGGTCGGGGTGCCCGTTGGCCTTGATGCGTCCTCGGACGCCGCCTCCGCGTACCTTGCCCTCCTCGACCGCGTGCTTGAGGACCGCAAGGTCACGGACCACGAGATCGCGGCGCTCGCCGACGTTGCGGCGCGTTGGGACATCAGCGCTGAGGCTGCCCGCGCGCTCCACCGCGCGTATCTGGATGCGGTCTGGGACCTTGCCAACGCCGACGGAGTCATTACGGAGGCGGAACGTCGCGACCTCGCCATTCTCAGCGAGTTGCTCGGGGTGGACCTCGGCAGTGGGCCATCGTCGCTGAAAGTCGCGCCGGCCCGCGGGGTTGCAGGCGAGTTGTTCGGGCGTAGCGTCTGCTTCACCGGCGGCTCAGTGGTCACGATCGACGGGCTGCCGCTGACACGGCTCGAACAGGAGCGAATCGCAGCGGATGCTGGCATGGCCATCAAGGCCAACGTGTCGAGGAAACTCGACATCCTTGTGCTCGCCGACCCCGACTCGCGCTCCGGCAAGAGCAAGCTCGCTGACGACCTGGGCATTCGCAAGATCGCGGAGCCCGTGTTCTGGAGGATGCTCGGGGTCAGCATCGACTAAGCAATGGGATTCGCTGCGTGCTGGCGAGCGGCGGCACTTGGGTTGAGGTGCCAGCTGACGGATCGCCACTCGCCCTCGGTTCGGCAGCAGCGGTCGTGACAGGCTGGTGGCACAGGGGGCGGTGACCGTGAGCGCAGCGGCGCTCCTGCGCTGCAGTTCGGCGGAGCCTGGCTGACATGGACATCAACCCTGGGACGATCGCGGCGGCGATGCTCATCGCCCGGCGAGAGCTTGACCAGCGGCAGCTCGAAGGTGAGCTGGAGGCGGAGCGGCGGCACCAGGAGGTGCTGGACGCCTTCGAGGGCGAGGACGCGGACTGGGGGCCCGTGTTGGCGGCTCCAGCGGAGGCGGACCCGCCGAAGCGCGAGGTCCAGGACCTCTCCGCCCTCCCCTACTACGGGCCGCGGGTGGACGTGCGGACGCTGGGGCTTCGGGACGTGGGGGCGATGGCCACGCCGGCGTCGCCGGACAAGCTGCTGGAGATCCTGAACCCGCCCAACCTGGTGGTCGCGGGCGGCACGGACGACGACGCCTGGGCGGTGGCGAGGACCATCGCCGGGGTCATGGGCGGCAGGCTCCGTGGGGTCAGGCTGGCGGGCCTGGAGCTGCAGCCGGTGGTGCGGCTGCTCCGCGAGCTGACCGCCGATGACGTGGTGCTGCTGAGCCTGGACGGGATGTGCGGCGAGCTGGCCGAGGAGCTGCCGCGCGTGCTGGAGGTGCCGGACGAGGGCCGGTGGATCGGGGTGAGCCTCGGCGAGAAGCGCCAGCACCGCCTCTCGTTGCCCATGGAGCGCTTCGTGCTGATCGCCCACACCGCGTCCGGCATGGTTCCGGACGGCTTCCGGGCCTGGGGCGGGATCGTCCAGGCACCCGCGACCACGAAGTCCTGCCCGCACTGCGCGGAGACCATCAAGGTGGCCGCGACGGTCTGCCGATACTGCCGCCGGGACCTGGCGGTTCGGGCGCCGGCAAGCGCGAGGCCGGAGTCGCCGCCGGCGATCTAGCCGCCTTCGGCCCCATCGGCCGCGCCTGTCCCCATCGGCCCCCTAGGTCTTCGGTCGCCCCTTCTCCCGGTCCTTCACGATCCGCTGGGCCGCCAGCTTCCCGGGCGCCCCGGTCACGCAGCCGCCGGGATGGGTGCCGGACCCGCACTGGTAATACCCGTCAATGGGCGTCCGGTAGTCCGCGTACCCCGGCGCCGGCCGGAACGAGAACATCTGCGAGGCGAAGAGCTCGCCGTGGTAGATGTTCCCCTCCGTCAGTCCGGCCACCCGCTCGATGTCCAGCGGCGTCACCACCTCGCGCTGCAGCACAAGGTTGGAGAAGCCGGGGAAGAAGGACTCGATGGTCCGCTGGACCGTGTCGCCCAGGTTCTGGCGCTCCGTGTCCCAGTCGCTGCCGCGCAGCTTGTACGGCGTGTACTCCACGAAGCACGACATGACGTGCGATCCGGGAGGCGCCATGTCCGGGTCCACCATGCTCTGGATGCACGTGTCGAGATACGGGCTGGAGCTGTACCAGCCGTACTTGGCGTCGTCGAAGGCGTGCTCCAGGTAGTCCATGGACGGCGCCATGTTGATGAAACCGCGGTAGTGGTCGTCCCGCCCGGGGCGGCCGGGGTGCTCCGGCAGGCCCGAAAGCGCGAAGTTCACCTTGGAGGACGTGCCCTGGAACCGATAGCGGCGGATGGCGTCCACGAGGTCCAGCGGCAGCTCGCGCGGATCCACCAGCTCCATGAACGTGCGCCGCGGATCCAGCGCGGAGACCACGATGGGCGCGTGGAGCTCCGTCCCGTCCTCGAGCGCCACGCCGGTGGCCCGCCCGTTGCGGGTGATGACCTCGCGGACCGGCGCCTCCAGGCGGATCTCCGCCCCGTGGGCCTTCGCGGCCCGGGCCAGCACCTGGGTGAAGCCGCCGTTGCCGCCCTTGTGGAAGGACCAGGTCCCCAGCGATCCATCGTGCTCGCCCAGCTGCAGGAACAGCAGGACGAGACCGGAGCCCGGCGAGCGCGGCCCCACCTTGGAGCCAACGGTGGACGTTGAGGAGAGCCAGCCCTTGAGGAGGTCTGACTCGAAGTAGTCGTCCAGGAAGTCCGCGGCGGACCCGGTGAGGAGTCGCAGGGCATTGTGGACGACGTCCTTGGGCATGGACCGGAGCCTGCCGCCCAGGGACGCGAGGGCCAGGAGCTCCTCCGGGTCATCGGAGAAGAGGTTGGGCGCCGGGGCGTCCATCAGGGGCTTGAACGCCTGGAGGACGCGCCCCAGATCCGTGTCGTAGCGATCCCACGCATCCGCGTCGCGGCGGGAGTGGCGCCGAATCTCCTGCTTGTTCGCGTCGTGGTCCTTGGTCATGAGCAGGTAGTCGTCGCCCTGGGTGGGGCAGAACGTGCTGGACATGATCAGCGGCATGAAGCCGTGGCGCACCAGGTCCAGCTCCTGGACGATGTCCGGCCGGAACAGCGAGAGGGCGTAGCTGAAGGTGGTGAACGAGAAGCCGGGGCGCAGCTCCTCGGTGATGGCGGCGCCACCCACGAGGTGCCGGCGCTCCAGCACCAGCGTCCGCAGGCCCGCCTTCGCGAGGTACGCGGCGTTCACGAGGCCGTTGTGGCCGCCGCCCACCACGATGGCGTCCCAGGTGGTGTCGGAGG
>CAIYZX010000384.1 GCA_903930745.1 uncultured Chloroflexota bacterium
GGGCTCCTCGCCCACCGGACCGCCGGCCGCTGGGGCAACACCCAGGAGAACGTCTTCGTCCTGCTCGCCCTGGGCCGCTACTTCGACACGTACGAGGCGGTCACGCCGGACTTCGTCGCGCGGCTCTGGCTGGGTGACCGGCATGCGGGCGAGCAGCCGTTCCGGGGCAGGTCCACGGATCGGAGGGCGCTGGCGATCCCGATGGCGGCGGTCGCGGAGGCCACCACGGGCGGCGCCAACCCCGCGGACCTCGTCATCGAGAAGGATGGCCCCGGCCGCCTCTACTACCGGCTGGGACTCCGGTACGCGCCGGCGGGCCTTCAGCTGGACCCGCTGGACCGTGGCTTCGAGGTCCGGCGCACGTACCGCCCCGTGGACGACCCCGCGGACGTCCGCCAGGACGCGGACGGCACGTGGCGGATCCGCGCCGGCGCGCGGGTGCGCGTGGAGCTGGCGATGGTCAACCGGAGCCGCCGCTACCACGTGGCGCTCGTGGATCCGCTGCCGGCTGGCTTTGAGCCGGTTGACCCGGACCTGCCCACCAGCGCCGCGGACACGGCGACCGCAGGAACGGCGACCACCGCGATCGGCGCGCCGGGCCTGGGCGGACCGGGTCGGCGAGGTGGGCACTGGTGGTGGTGGACACGCGCCTGGTATGACCACCAGGACCTGCGGGATGACCGCGTGGAGGCGTTCACCACGCTCCTCTGGGAGGGCGAGCACGCCTACGCGTACACCGCGCGCGCCACCACGCTCGGCGAGTTCACCGCCCCGCCCACGCGCGCGGAGGAGATGTACGCGCCGGAGACCTTCGGCAGGGGTGGCACGGACCGGGTGGTCGTGGAGTAGGGCAGGGAGGCCCTGTCACGCTGCCACCGGCGGACGGCACCATCACGGCCATCGCGGCGGACGCTCGGGTCCGCCGCCCCACCGGGAGGGCAGACGCCCCATGACCACCGTGGCCGAGGCGGCCCGCGACTTCCTCGCCCAGCGGCGCATCGCGGTCGCCGGCGTTTCCCGTGACCCGCGTGGCCACGGCGGCAACACGATCTACGCCCGCCTCAAGGCCCGCGGGTACGAGGTCTACGCGGTGAACCCCAACGCGGACACCGTGGAGGGCGACCCCTGCTACCGGAGCCTGGACGCCATCCCGGGCGGGGTGGACGCGGTGGTGATCGCCACGGCCGCGGCCGCGACGGGCGCGGTGGTGGACGACTGCATCCGCCTGGGGATCCGGCGCGCCTGGATGCACCTCGGCGGCGCGTCCGGCAGCGTGGCGCCCGATGCGGTCGAGCGGGGGAGGGCCGCGGGGATGTCGGTGATCGCCGGAGCCTGCCCGCTCATGTTCGAGCCCACGGCGGACTTCGCGCACAAGTGCATGCGCCTGTTCATGGGCGGCGCGACGGCCTGACCCGGCTCCCTACCGGCGCTTCGGCAGCTCCGGACCGACGGCCACGATCGTCCCGTCGTCCACGCCGAATGCGGTCCCGGAGAACATCCCCCCGTGTGTCCGGAAGGTGACCTCGCGGTCGCCGTCGCGCCCGGAGAGGATCTGGCTCGTGACGGCCACCAGGCCCCGAACCTCGGCCTCGCCAAGGAGCTCGCCCGCCGGCCGTCCCACCGAGAACGGGTAGGCGGGCCCCAGCCACTGTCGCCCGCCCGCGTTGGCCTCGCGGAGCCGCCAGTCCACGACGTTGCCCTGGGGGTCCCGGATGACCTCGAAGACGATGACCGCCTCGCGCAGGTTGTCGAAGAGCTTGCGGTACCGGCGCTCGCTCAGCTCCAGCGCCTCGCGGCCGCGCCGGAGCTCCGTGATGTCGCTGAACGTTGTCACCACCGCGTAGGGCGCCGCGTCAGGCGCCGAACGCATGGGCTCGGAGCTGATGGAGATCCACCTCGTTGACTCGTCCTCCACCGCGACGCCCATCACCACGCCTGCCTGCGGGACGCCCGTGGTCAGCGTCACCATGGCCGGGTGCTCCTCGCCCGGGAACGGGCGGCCGTCCTCCCGGATGGCCCGCCAGCGAGGATCCATGGAGGTCCGGCCCTCCATCTGGTCGCGGGTCAGGCCCAGGATTCGCTCGGCCGCCGCATTGGCGGCCCTGATCCCTCCGTCCGCACCCTGCAGGACCACCCCTTCGGCCATGGCCGCCACGAGGGAGCGGAGGCGCTCCTCGCTCTCCGCGATGCGCTGCTCGTACTCGCGCTGCCCGGTGATGTCCTCCAGGGTCCAGACGCTCTCGGCGTACGGGTCTGCCGGGTCCATGGCCCGCCCGGAGAGCCGGCCCCAGAAGATGGAGCCGTCCTTGCGGAAGTACTCGTACTCACCCACGTACGTGAGGCCCGCGGCGAGGATCGTGTACGCGACCTCGCCCATCGTGCGCCATCCCTCCTCGCGGGCGTAGATCTCCCGGGTGGCGATGCCGATCATGGTCCCGGCCTCGTACCCGAAGATCTCCTCCATCCGCCGGTTGACCCAGATGAGCCGCCTGCCCATGGACTTGGCGATGCCCAGCGGCGAGGTCTCCAGGATGAGATCCCGGTCCCGAAGGCCTGCCTCCACC
>CAIYZX010000385.1 GCA_903930745.1 uncultured Chloroflexota bacterium
CGGACGAGGTTCGCGCGCTGCTCCCCGTGGTCCGCGAGCGGATCCCCACCCTGGCGTCCATCGTGGACGTGGCCGGGTTCCTGTGGCGCGATGCCGTGGCCGTGGACGCCGCGGTGCTGGTGCCGAAGCGCTGGGACGCGGAGACCGCGAAGGCCGGGCTGGCCGCCGCCGCTGCCTCGCTGGCTTCGGTGGATCCCGCGGGCTGGACCGCCGAGGGCCTGGAGGCCGGGTTGCGTGCCCTGGCAGAGGAGCGGGGCTGGAAGGCCGGCGACCTGTTCATGGTCCTGCGGGTGGCCGCCACCGGGCAGACCGCGACGCCGCCGCTCTTCGACATCCTGGTTGCGCTTGGCCGCGACCGCACGCTGGGGCGCCTGGACGCCGCCGCCGCTGTCCTGGCCGCGGTCGGCTGACGACGGCCCCGACGCAGCCGTGGCCACAACGGACCGTTAATGCGCAGGGTGCATAGTCCGGAGCCATGACGCGCACCATCCTCGTCGTTGAAGACGAGTCAACGCTCCGCGAGACGCTCGTCGATGCGCTCGAGATCGAGGGCTTCCGAGCGCTCGGGGCTCCCGACGGTCGGCAGGCCATCCTCCGGTTCCGCGCGGAGAAGCCGGATCTCATCCTGCTGGACCTGATGCTGCCGGAGCTCTCCGGTGTGGAGGTCTGCCGCATCATCCGGGCTGAGTCCGCCGCGCCGATCATCATGCTCACCGCCAAGGATGGCGAGGTGGACAAGGTGGTGGGCCTGGAGCTTGGCGCGGACGACTACGTCACCAAGCCGTTCTCGCTGCGGGAGCTGACCGCCCGGATCCGCGCGATCTTCCGGCGGGCGGAGCAGGCGAGCGCCGGCCCGGCGCAGCCGATGATCGACCTGGGCCACGTCCGCATCGACCTCGCCGGCCACCGGCTGCTGCGCAACGGCGAGCCCGTCGCGCTCAAGCCGAAGGCGTTCGAGCTCTTGGCGTTCCTCGTCCGGAACCCGGGCCAGGTCTTCACGCGCGACCAGCTCCTGGAGCGTGTCTGGGGGTACGACTACGCGGGCGAGACCCGTACCGTGGACGTCCACGTCCACTGGCTCCGCGCGGAGCTGGAGGAGGACCCGGGCAGCCCGCGGTTCATCCAGACGGTCCGCGGCACGGGCTACGTCTTCCGCCGCGACTGATCAGCCGGCGGAGTGCAGCGTCCCGTCGCGGAGCTCCAGCACCACGTCCGCCAGCGCGGCCACTGCCGGATCGTTCGTGGCGATCACGACTCCCAGCCCGTCGGAGCGAACAAGCCCGTGCAGGAGCCGGGCCAGCCGGGTGGCGGTGTCGTGGTCCAGCTGTGCCGTGGGCTCGTCCGCCACGAGGAGCCGGGGCCGCCCCACCAGCGCCCGGGCCACCGCGACGCGCTGCTGCTCGCCGCCGGAGAGCTCGTCCGGGCGGTGGTCGCTTCGGGCCGCCACGCCAACGGCCTCCAGGGCCACCATCACGCGCTCGTCGCGCTCACGGGGCGCCGTGCGCAGGAGCCGGAGCGGGACCTCCACGTTCTCCGCGGCAGAGAGGACGCCCACGAGGGACGGCGCCTGGGGCACGTAGCCCACCACCTCGCGCCGCAGCCTCGCGAGACCATGCTCGCCGAGGCCCGCGAGCGCCGCGCCATCGATCGCAACCTCGCCAGCGTCCGGAAGCAGCAGGCCCATGAGCGTGGCCAGGAGCGTGGACTTGCCGGAGCCGGAGCGCCCGGTGACGGCCACCATGGACCCCGCCTCCACCGTGAGCGAGGCGTCGCGCAGCACGTCGATCACGCCGTCGCCGCTCGGGAAGGACTTCGCGAGCCCGCGCGCAACCAGGAGGGGCGTGGAGGGATCAGGCACCATCGGGCCCCTCCGGCGTCCTGTCCGGCCAGACGCCCACGTGGTCGTCCTCCAGGCGGAGCCGAACCCGGTGCCGAAGCCCCAGGGACTCCACGTGCGCCTTCGGCAGCTGGAGCCGCCCGGAGCCGTCCAGGACGGCAAACTCCTCGCCGGGATCCGTGCCGCCGCCGTCCGTCCGCCGCAGCGTCTCCGTGCTGGTCCGCCCGTCCCGGATGGCGATGGTGCGGCGCACGTGCCCGGACACCAGGGGATCGTGGGTCACGAGCACGATGGTGGTCCCAAGCTCCGCGTTCACGCGCTGCAGGGCCCCGAAGAGCTCGCCCGCGCTGGTGGTGTCCAGCTCACCCGTGGGCTCGTCCGCCAGCAGGAGCGGCGGGTGGTTCGCGAGGGCCACGGCCACGGCCACGCGCTGCTGCTCGCCGCCGGAGAGCCGGCCAACCGGGAGCCGGCGACGCGCCTCCGCCACGCCCGCCAGGTCCAGCAGCTCCCTCGCGCGAGTGGCGCGCGCGGCCCCGCGGGCACCGTCGAGGAGCATCGGC
>CAIYZX010000386.1 GCA_903930745.1 uncultured Chloroflexota bacterium
GAACCGCCCCGGCTGATGGTGGAGGGCGTCAGCACCGGCGTTGTGACCGTCGGCCCTGTCTCATCCGGTGCCACGCGCGTGAGGCTCACCGTGTACGTGGTGGTGGCCAGGCCATCCTCCGCGGTGACCTGCACCTGGAGCGAGGTGGTGCCCACCGGCACGGTGATCGTGGCGAGCTCGCTCCCGGGATACAGGACCGTCCAGGCGCCGGTGTCCGTCCGGTAGGCCATCGTGGCGTGCCATTCCAGCTGGTTGGCCACGATGGTGATGCTGGGACTGTAGGTGTCAACCTCCGCCGTGTAGGTCGTGGTGTCGCGCCAGAAGGCAGGGCTGATCGCGGCACCGGAGAGGTCCAGTGACGCCAGCCGTGCCTCCGTCTCCGGCAGGATCGTCAGCGTGGTGCAGCTCCACTCGCCGTACGGGGTGACGTTCCCCGCGGCATCGCGACCACGGAAGCAGACCGAATGATCACCGGTGTCCGTTGGCGCAAGGCCATTGAGCCCCGGGACGGGAGCCAGGGCTTCCTCCACGGAGGTGGAGCCGCGTCCCAGCTGCCCACGAGTGTTCGCGCCCCAGCACGAGACCGCACCCTTGTATGTCTCCGCGCACGCGTGGTTGGTGCCCACCGCAACGATCCACGCGCCGGGGAGGTCGCCGGGGGAGTACCAGACTCCGCCATACCAGCAGGTCAGGGTGAGGGTGGCGCCCAGCACGGCGCAGGCGGTGCCGCCCATGGAGACCTGGCGCAGGCCGGAGACGACGCCGTTGGTGGAGAAGCCCGTGTACGGGCTGCCCCAGCAGATGGTTTCGTAGTCCATCCGCCGAACGCACGTCATGTCCTCGGCGAGGGAGATCGACAGTGCGAGGTCAACCTCGAGAATCTTGGTCATGGCCACCGGCGTCCGCTGCGGGTCCAGGGTCTCGCCGGCCCCCAGCTGCATCCAGTCGTTGGCACCCCAGCAGTACGGCAGGTTGCCCTCCACGATGGCGCAGGTGTGATCCGGGGCGGCGGCGATCTGCGTGGCTGTCGTGATGCCGATCGCCTCAACCGGTGCCGGCTGGTTCACGCTGCCGCCATCGCCCAGCTGGCCGGCCCCGTCATTGCCCCAGCACACGATGTGGCGGGTGGCGAGAATCGCGCACGCGTGGAGCCCGCCGACCGCGATGGCCGTTGCATTGGTGATGCCCTGCACCTGGGCCGGCATGGAGCTGTTCGTGGTGGTTCCATCGCCCAGCTGGCCGTGCTCGTTGGCGCCCCAGCACCACACCGTGCCATCCGCCAGGACCGCACAGCCCGTCTGCGTCCGGAAGGACATCGCGACCGCCCCCTCCAGCCCCACAACCGGCGTGGGCAGCGGGCGGTTGTTCGTGGTTCCGTCGCCCAGCTGGCCGGCGGCGTTCCAGCCCCAGCACTCCACGGACCCGCCCCACAGCAGCGCACAGGTGGCGTCATCGCCCGCGGCGATGTCGATCACCTTCGCCAGGGAGACCGTGACCTCCTCGCTGGTGGAGTCCCAGGCCCCGTCAACTGGGAGCACCGGCGCCGCGCTGACATCGTCCAAGATGACCTCGCCTCCGGTGACCCCGGTGTTGTCCGTGATCAGCGCGGTGGCGGTGCGAAGGGTCTTGCGGAGCGAGGGGGCAGGCGTGACCTGCGCGGAGGAGACAACAGGCGGCGTCGTGTCCGCCGCGAGTGCCGGGGCCGGGAGCGCCGCGCCCATCGTGGCGGCGGTCAGGAGTGCGACCAGCGCGCGGCGCAGGCTGCCGATGGTCCCCGTGGCGGTCCGCTGGCCCATGTCCTCGTCCTCTCCCCGTCCCGAGGGTCCCGGTGGATGTCATCCAGGAACGGAGCGGGAGTGCGCGGGTGGGCCGAGCGTGCGGGGGCCCGAAGCCGGGGACGCTGTGTCCTACGGTAGCCACGCGAGCGTGGGTCACCTGTAGGACCGGCCTCCGGGCGGGCGTAGGACGTGGTGTGCGCCGGTGCGCCCGGTCACAGGGCCGTCCGTGCCACCTCGCCCATCGCGGGTTGTTGGCCGCGATGCGGATGTTCGGCGTGTGGGAGCGCAGGCAGGGTCATGTAGGACGCCGCACGGTCCGGGTACCGCCACGCAACGCCCTTGCGACACCCCGTACATCTACCGCCCGCCGAACCCGAGGGCCACACTGGGATGCATTCATCCGCAGGACGGGCGACCTCATCCGCCCGGCTGCCAGCATCACCGGAGCCATCCCATGTCAACGCTCACCACGCCCGGCCGCGTCCGCCGGGCCGCCACCTCGGCGATCGCCGCGGCCGGTGTCACGGTCGCCCTGCTCGCCGGCGCGGTGCCGGCGCTCGGCATCACGCTGCTGTCCTCCACCATGGTCACCAGCTCCGAGCAGGCCATCGACCTCGGCGCCACGGTTGACCTCTCCGCCACGGTTGACGGGAGCGCCCCAACCGCCCCGCAGCCCGCGGGAGCCGGCGGCGCACCCACCGGCACCGTCGCGTTCTTCTACTGCTACAACGCGTCCATCGGCATCCCCAACTGCCCCGAGGGTTCACGGGTGGCGATCGGGGCGCCCGTGGCGCTGACGCCGGGCGCAGGCAGCACCTCCACCGCCGCGATCCCGGGCTGGACACCCGCCGAGGGCCGCGGCTGGTACGTGTTCGCGGCTGTCTACAACGGTGACTCGTCGTACCCCGCCTCCGAGGATGACGGCAGCGCCGACATCGCCCACCTCTACGTGAACGACCCGAACGCCCTGCCGTCCGAGGTCACC
>CAIYZX010000387.1 GCA_903930745.1 uncultured Chloroflexota bacterium
CGTCTTCGGCCTCAGCTCCATCATCGGCCCGCTCCTCGGCGGCTTCCTGACGGAGCAGGTGTCCTGGCACTGGATCTTCTACGTCAACCTGCCCATCGGCATCGTGGCGCTCGCGGTCATCTGGCACCTGCTGCCCACCGTGAAGCGGCCTGACGCCTCGCGCAACCTTGACTTCCTGGGCGCCGGCGTCTTCATCGTCGCCGTGGCATCGCTGCTCATCGGCCTCACGAACAAGCAGACCAACGACTGGAACACGTTCGAGGTTGGCGGCCTGATCGCCATCGGCCTCGCGGTGGGCGTGCTCTTCGTCCTCGTGGAGTGGAAGGCCAAGGAGCCCATCGTCCCGCTGGGCCTGTGGCGCATCCGGACGTACTCCGCGTCCATCATCGCCACGTTCCTCATCTCGTTCGGCTTCTTCGGGGCCGCGATCTTCCTGCCGCAGTGGTTCCAGTTCGTGCACGGCGCCACGCCCACGAACTCCGGCCTCTACTCGCTGGCGCTGCTGGCGGGCGTGATCACCACGTCCGTGGGCTCCGGCATCCTGGTCAGCCGGACCGGCAAGTACAAGGCGATCATCCTGGGTGGCCTCGTCCTGATGAGCGTGGGCCTGTTCCTGATGACCAACCTGCGTGCCGACACGGAGCTGCCCGTCCTGTGGGCCTGGATGTTCGTCGCCGGCCTGGGCATCGGCCCCACCCTCGCGGTCTTCACGATCGTGGTGCAGAACGCGGTGCCGGTGCAGTCCCTGGGTGTGGCCACGTCCAACCTGACGTTCTTCCGCCAGATCGGCGGCTCCGTTGGCCTCGCGTTGCTGGGTACCGTGTTCGGCAACCGGATGACCGAGGAGATCCCCGGCCAGTTGGTGGCCGCGGGCGTGCCGCAGCAGTTCGTTGACCAGTTCGCCGCGCAGGGCGGCTCCGGCGGCGGCGAGGGCTTCATCAAGGTGGGCCAGGACCTGGGCGAGACGATCCTCGCAGGCGTCCCGGCCGTGGCCCGGCCGATGGTGGAGCCGCTGGTTCCGAACATCGTCGAGGGCATCCACCAGGCGTTCAGCCTGGCGGTGGCGAACGTGTTCGCGATCGGCGTGGGGACCACGATCGCCGCGCTTGCGGTCTCGTTGCTGATGCGTGAGCTGCCGCTCCGCGGGAACATGGGCGCCCGCAAGGTGACCCAGGGTTCCGTGGGCGCGGAGGCGGCCGTGGGCGCCGATGCGTTCGACGAGGTCGCGGACGACGACATCCCGCCGCTCACGATGGCGGGCCACTGACCCACCGCCGCAGGCCCGGGCCGCCTGCCTGGGTCCTGCGGTTCGCTCCTCCGTCTCTCAAGGCCCGGTCGCGGTCCCCGCGCCCGGGCCGTTCCATGTCCGCCTCCCGAGGAGCCGGCCCCTGTCGGGCACCCGGCCACCGCCCGGAGCGGGGTGTCGCGTACAGCGCCACGAAACCCGCAGCTAGGGGGCCCTCGCCGGTCGCAGAACGCCTCAGGTTGGACCGCCCGCCGCGTCCGGCATGGGATTCGGCGCGTGGTACGCGACACAGCCCGCCCGTCGCGTGCCCCAGGGTCGCCGAGACCGTCCCGGTGGGGCCGTTCGGGCGCTCAAGCCGCCCGCGTGAGGGCCGGCTTCCCGATTTCGTGGCGCTGTACGCGACAGGCAGCCCGCCCGTGCAGGGCACCCGGGGATACCATCGGCGGCATGAGCACGCCGTTCAACTTCCGTCCAGAGCTCCGCGCACCGGGAGCCTCCGAGGCCGCCGGGGCCACGTTCCGCCCGGCCGCCCTGCTCGCCGAGCTGCCGGAGGGCACGCTCCTGCGCGTCACCTTCGGGGACCTGGACATCCTCCTCGCGCACACGGACCGCGGCATCGTGGCCATAGATGACCGGTGCCCGCACATGTCCGCGCCGCTCTCGATCGGCCGCCTGGACGGGTGCGTGGTGGACTGCCCACTCCACGACGGCCGCTTCGATCTCGCCACCGGCGAAGCGGTCCAGATGCCCAACACGGGCGGCCTGGACGCGGACGGCGCCTATCACCCGGTCTGGACGCCCGCCGGCAAGGAGCCCAAGCCGGACGTCCCGGGCCGGAAGGCGGACGCCCGCCGCCTCACGCGGGTGAAGCGCCTCCGCTACTACCCGGTGCGGATCTCCGGCAGCACCATCGAGGTCGCCGTCCCGAGCTGACCGGAGCGGCCGGCGAGCGGGCGCCAGGCGCCTCTACCGGTTCCGTTCCGCCACCAGCAC
>CAIYZX010000388.1 GCA_903930745.1 uncultured Chloroflexota bacterium
CCGGCGAGACGGTGATCATCTCCGTCACCACCGCAGGCCAGTCCGCGATGGCCGCCGGGTTCTCGCGCAGCCTGCTTCCGGCGGTCGCCGCCGCCGGGCGCTTCGTCGCCTTCGCCTCCGACTCGTCCCTGCTGGTGGACGACGATGTCAACAAGAGCTTCGACGTCTTCGTGCGCGACATGCCGCCGGTGCCCGTGCTCACCCCGGCCCTGCTGGACCTTGGCGCCCGGGCAGTGGGGACGGAGAGCCTGCCGGCCGCGGCGGTGCTGGGGAACCAGGGCTGGTCGCCGCTGGCCGTGACGGGCGCCACGATCACCGGACCCAATGCCGCGGACTTCGCCGTGGTCTCCGATGCCTGCCTTGCCCGGTCGCTGAAGCGGTTTGAGGCGTGCACCGTCACGGTGGTCTTCAAGCCCACGGGAAAGGGGACGAGGACCGCCACCCTGGAGATCGCGGACGCCTACACGGGGTCGCCCCGCACGGTCCGCCTGCGGGGAGCCGCATCGCTGGCGAAGGTGGAGCTGGACCCGGACATCGCGCAGCCCGGCACGGTTGTCATCGCCACCGGCAGCGGCTTCCCGGCAGGGAGCCTGGTGCGGCTGCGCTGGAGCAAGGGCATCACGCCGCACCTCCCGGACATCACCGCGGACGCCAAGGGGGCCTTCCGCGTCCAGGTCCTCGTCTTCCACAACGACATCATCGGCCCGCGCGAGCTGGTGGCGGAGCCCGGGGATGGCTCCGGCTTCCCGCCGGTGGCGGCGTCGATGCTGGTCGTCCATCCCACCGCCATCCCGCCGCGCTTCGGCTGGCTCCGCTTCATCGACATCCCGCTCGTGCTCGTCATCCGAGGGTAACCAGCTCCATGTCCGCCCAACCGCCCACCATCTGCCGCCGCTGCGGCTTCCAGAACGTCCCGGGTGATGTCTTCTGCGGCTCTTGCGGCGCGTTCCTCGAGTGGGAGGGCGAGGCGGCAGAGACGGTCCCGGAGCCCGCGCCCGCCGGCGACCCGGACGTCCCGGTGGTGGGCGGAGGGACCGGCCACGGCGCCACGCCCCCGCCCAACCCCTTCCAGGCACAGCAGCCCGTGCAGCCGGTGCCCGCCTGGACGCCGCCCCCGGCGGACGGCACCCCGCCGCCCGTGGGCCAGCCCGCCACGCCATCCGGCGCGGGCCTCGTGCGCTGTCCGGCGTGCGGCATCGCCAACACCCCGGGCCGCACCTTCTGCCAGTCCTGCGGTGCGAAGCTTGCCGAGGGCACCGGGCGGGTCGGGGAGGTCTCCGCTGCCCAGATCGCCGCGGCGGTCAGCGCCCCCAACCGGCCGCCAACGCCACCCGCAGCCCCCGCCGGCACGAAGAAGGGCCAGGGGTCCGGTGGCAAGGGTGGCGGTGGCATGATCGTCGTCCTCGTCGTCCTCGGCCTGCTCGTTGGCGGCGGCCTGGTCGCAGGTGCCATGTACCTCGGCAGCCGGGGCGGCCCCTCCTCGGACGCCAGCGCCGCCCCGTCCAGCACCGCCCCGTCCAGCACCGCCCCCACGGACGCCCCGGTGGCATCCGGCGAGAGCACCGCCCCCACGGACGCCCCCACCGCCACGCCCAAGGCCAAGGCCATCGCGATCACCGGCGCCGTCGCCTCGTCCGTCGTTGGCGATCTCGCCAAGTTCCAGCCGGAGAAGGCCATCGACGGCGACCCCAAGACGTCCTGGCAGGAGGGGGCCATCGACGAGAGCGGCCAGTGGATCGAGGTGCTCTTCGACCCCGCCACGGTGACAGCCGTGGTGATCCGCAACGGGTACGGCGCCTCCACGGCGCTCTACAAGAGCAACCTGCGGCCCAGGGACGTGGAGATCTCCGTGGGCGGCGCCGCCCCCGTCAAGGTGCGGCTCAAGGACACCTCGAAGCCCCAGACGATCGCCGTGGACGGGGCGCCCGGCGCGGGCTCCGTCAGGATCACCATCCTCACCACGTATCCCTCGGTGAAGACAGGCGTGAACGGATCCCCGTTCGACGATGCGGCGATCAGCGAGATCTCGCTCCTTGGAGTGCCCGGTTCTTGACGACAGGGCGGCCCTTGGCCGTACCATCGCGCCACGCGCAGCGTTCCATGCGCGAGGGAGGATCCACCACGTGACAACGAAGAGGCGGGGGGTCGCCGCTCTGGCGGCATTCGCCATGCGGCGCATCGCGTCCGCGTTGGGCCGCGCCCGGGTCGCCGGCTGATGGGTGGCCTGGGCTCAATCCTCGCGAAGCTGGGCGCCTTCCTCGCCTCCGCGGTCGTGGGCGCGCTGGTCGTGACGGTGGCCATGGGGGTCCTCGCGGACCGCAGCCCCGTCTCCACCGCGTCGGAGGCGCCGGACACGGTGCTGGCCGGCGCGGACACCCCGGCCGGCCCCGGCCCGGTGGTCGCCTTCAACACGGAGCAGTCCGGCGACTCGGCGCCCCTGCCATCGGCCGACCCGGTGGACCTGAACGCCGCCGCAGCCGCGCTCCTCGTGGGCGGTGCCGCCGGGGATACCGGCGGCCCGGTGAACCCCACAGGCTTCCCGCGCATCACCCCCATCACGCAGTTCGACGGCAGCCCGTTCGAGAACGCGAACTGCACCCTGACGTCCGGCGCGATGCTCGCCCGCCTCACCTTCGGCATCGTCACCACCGGCGGCACGCTTCGCACACTCCAGGACGACCAGGACGGCGGCACGGGTCTCAACGACCTGTCCACCGCGCTCTTCCGCGGCTACGGCGTGAGCATGGACTACGGCCTCATCCGCCCGGCGCAGCTCAAGCAGCTGCTCGCGGCGGGCTACGGCGCGGTGATCCAGGGCATGTATGGCGCGCTGCCGAGCAGCCTCCGCCTGTCCAAGGACTTCACGGACGGTCACGCCATCTACCTCGATGGCTACTACCCCGGGGACGCCAAGGCGGGCATCCCGGAGGCGTACTACGTCATCGACCCCATCGGCCGGCCGTTCAGCGGCTACGAGGGGGACTGGTGGCCGGCGTCCGCGGTGGACGACTTCGCGCGCGCCTTCAGTGGGACCGATCGGATCGCCGCCATGTGGGGCTTCCCGCCCGGTGGCACGCCGCCGGACGTCGTTGGCCCGGACGTCCTGCCCATTCCGCCGGATCCCTCGCCCGGCAGCACGCCCGCGCCCACGCCCACGCCCGCCCCGGGCGAGACGCCCGGGCCCATCACG
>CAIYZX010000389.1 GCA_903930745.1 uncultured Chloroflexota bacterium
ACCGTGGAGGGCACGATCACCGCGGGCGCCTCGCTCCTGGACGGGTCCGGGCGCAGGATCGTGGTGGAGGACGAGACCGGTGCGGTGGAGGTCTACCTCCCGGCACCGAACGGCGGCCTCACACCCGGGACGCGCATCCGTGCCACGGGAACGGTCGGCCGGGCCTGGGGCGCCCCGCGCCTGCGGGCCACGGCGCTCACCGTGCTGGGCCGGGCCTCGGTCGTCTCGCACAACCTGGCCGTGCTGCCCGGCCCGGCGTCCGAGTGGCGCCTGGTCAAGGTGCGCGGCGTGGTCACCGCCGTGCACAGGGACGGGGATCGCTGGTCCGCGGACCTCAAGGTGGGCAGCGACGCTCTCCTCGTCATCGGCCTCGCCGGCGCGGCGATCCCGCCCACCACGATCGTGGAGGGTCACTGGGCCACGGTCACCGGCGTCGTCCGGCGCCCGTACCCCACGGCCACGGACCGGCGGTACGCCATCGTTCCGCGCGGGCGCGGCGACGTGGCACCGGGCGGTGCCGCAGCGGGATCCGCGTCCGGGACCTCGAGCGGGTCGGGCGGCACGTCAGGCGCCACCGGCGCATCGGGCAACGGCGCATCCCACACCGGCGCCGGCGCAACGGGCCCCGGGGCGGCAGGTGCCCACGCATCCGGCCCGCCGGCGGGTGACGTGCCTGCGGCCACGATCCCAGACGTGGAGCTCGCCAACCTCGCCGCGCACGCCGGGGAGCCGGTGCGCGTTGGCGGCCTCGTGACCACCGTGGTCAACGAGGAGATCCAGCTTGACGACGGCACCGGCACGGCGCGCCTGGTCCTGGAGGGAGCGGCCGCGGACCAGGTGGCGCTCGTGGCCGCGGGCGACGCCCTCAACGCCACCGGCACCGTGGACGACCGGAACGGCCCCGTGGTCGTGGTCACCGGCGCGGCGGACATCGCCCTGCTCGGCGACCTCGGCGGCGATGGCTCGTCTGCCGCGACCGCGGACGTGCCCGTCGCGGACCAGGGCAGCGCCCCGGACGGGATGGCAGCAGCAGGACCCTCGCTCGAGACGGGTGCCCGCCTGGCGCCCGCCCCGCTCGCCGCAGGCACCCTCGCGTTGACCGCATGCCTCGCCGCCGCCGCCGTCACGTGGCGCTGGCAGCGTGCGCGGAAGCGCACAAGGGCGAGGATCCTGGAGCGTCTCGCGATGGTCGCGGCAGGCCGCGGAGGAGCCCCCGGCGGGCCCGAGACAGCCTGAGCACGAAGGCCCGGGCGGGCGTGCGGGACCGCCGCACGGCCCTGCACGCCCGCCCGTGCTTGACGCTCGCGGAATCGGACCCCTATCCTCGCTCGAACCGCACGCACAACCGAGCGTGCGCGAGCACGGAGCCAGTCATCTTGCCGAACGCCGACGTCCGCGTCGCAGTCCCCACCGGCGAGCGCCAGTACCACATCGGCCTCGGGCCGGGTGAGCTGGCGGAGTACATCCTCCTCCCCGGCGACCAGGATCGCGTCGAGAAGGTGGCGGCCCACTTCGACAGCGTCGAGCGGACCCACCGGCACCGTGAGTTTGCCAGCGCCACTGGCTCCTACAAGGGCCAGCGCGTCTCCGTCGTGTCCACCGGCATCGGCACGGACAACGTGGAGATCGTGCTCGCCGAGATCCTCCAGATCACGCAGCGCCCCACGTTCATCCGCATCGGTTCGTGCGGCGCGCTCCAGGAGGGCATGGAGCTTGGGGATCTCGTGATCTCCACCGGCTCCGTGCGCCTGGAGACCACCACCAGCTGGTTTGTCCACGAGAGCTACCCGGCGCTCGCCCATCACGAGGCGGTGCTGGCGCTCATCGAGGCGGCCCAGGGGCTTGGACACAGGCACCACGTGGGGATCACCGCCACGGCACCCGGGTTCTACGGGGCGCAGGGGCGGCCCATCCCCAGACTTCCCATCCGTTACCCTGACCTCGCGGAAGAGATCACCCGGCAGGGTGTGCTCAACTTCGAGATGGAGGTATCGGCCGTCCTCGTCCTCGCGGGACTCGCGGGCTGTCGTGCCGGCGCTGTGTGCGCCGTGTACGCCAACCGCCGGACCGGCGAGTTCGTGGAAGGCGCCATCAAGGACAAGGCGGAGGCCACCGTCGTGGAAACCGGGCTGGAAAGCCTGCGGATCCTCGCGGAGATCGACCGCCAGACGTCCACAGCCGGGGCGGCGCGCTGGCGCCCGTCGCTCTGGTCCCATTCGTGAGCGCCAGGCCAAGGCGAACACCGCGGATCCGGGGCGAGTGCCCCGCGACGCGGACTTCGTGAGGAGGAGCGAGGAATGGCTCAGGCCTACTGCGTCAAGGACAAGGAGAAGGTCGAGGTCCAGAACGCGCAGCAGATCACGATGAAGAACGGCAAGCCTGCGCTCCAGGGCACCTGCCCGAAGTGCGGCGGCAAGGTCTTCAAGATCGGCGGCTGACCCGCGACCGTCATCCGGTAGATGACGTTGAGCCCCCTCTGGCACAGTCAGAGGGGGCTCAATGGTGTCCGGCGCCGGTGCAGACGTCCCGCGCTTCCGGGCCTGCGGGTCCGGGAGGGGGCCTAAACCGGTTTGGTAGTATTCGGGAGGACCGAAGGGGCAGCCCGCCCACTCGGGGCACGCACTGATCGCGAACAGGACGCAGACCACCAGGCCCGCCGGGCGTGCGGCGCGGCACGGCAGGAGCTCCACGAGACCCGGCAGGCCCACCGGCCGCACAGCGGCCGGCGGGAACGCATCGGGGTCGCCGCCACCGTCGTCGGCGTGACGACCGAGGCCGCGCTCCCGACGATCACCGGCTCGTGGCCCGCCAGCGGCCAGCGCCGGGCCCGTCCCGAGGTTCGCCATCAAGGAGAATCCCGCCGGTGATGCCCGCCAGGGCGACGGCGGTCCCGCGTCCCAGCATGCAGGAGGTCCACTCGTGACCGTTCGCGTCGGCATCAACGGCTTCGGCCGCATCGGCCGCCAGTCGCTCAAGGCCCTGATCGAGCGCACCCCCGAGGTTGAGGTGGTCGCCGTCAACGACCTCGTCGACGTCGAGACCAACGCGCTCCTCTTCAAGCACGACAGCACCTACGGCGCCTACAAGGGCGAGGTCTCCCACACCGCAGACTCCATCGTGATCGACGGCAAGGAGATCAAGGTCCTGCAGTACAAGGACCCGGCGCAGCTGCCCTGGGGTGACCTGGGCGTGGACATCGTCATCGAGTCCACCGGCATCTTCACCGACGCCGAGAAGGCGGGCGCCCACCGCACCGCCGGCGCCAAGAAGGTCATCATCTCCGCTCCCGCCAAGAAGGAGGACATCACGATCGTCCTCGGCGTGAACGAGGAGAAGTACGACCCGGCCAACCACCACATCATCAGCAACGCCAGCTGCACCACGAACTGCCTGGCGCCCGCCGCGAAGGTCGTCCACGACCGCTGGACCATCAAGCGCGGCCTGATGAACACCATCCACAGCTACACCAACGACCAGCGCATCCTGGACGTGGCCCACAAGGACCCGCGCCGCGCCCGCGCCGCCGGCCTGAACATCATCCCCACCACCACCGGCGCGGCCAAGGCCCTGTCCCTGGTGATCCCGGACCTCAAGGGCAAGTTCGACGGCTTCAGCCTGCGCGTCCCCACCCCCACCGTCTCGGTCGTGGACTTCACGGCGGAGCTGGAGAAGG
This sequence comes from uncultured Chloroflexota bacterium, assembly GCA_903930745.1. Classification (GTDB taxonomy): domain Bacteria; phylum Chloroflexota; class Limnocylindria; order Limnocylindrales; family CSP1-4; genus CAIXZV01. Next base: position 3,674 of record CAIYZX010000389.1, read on the forward strand.
ACGTCACGCTCGACGAGCTCAACCAGGCCTTCCGTGACGCCGCTGCGGGCCCGCTCGCCGGCATCCTGGGCGCCTGCGACGACCCGCTCGTCTCCAGCGACTTCCGCGGTGACACCCGCTCGTCCATCGTGGACATCGCGTCCAACATGGTCCTGGGCGGCAACTTCATCAAGGTCATCGCCTGGTACGACAACGAGTGGGGCTACAGCTGCCGCGTCGCCGACCTCACGAAGTTCGTCGCCGCGCGCCTCTGAGCCGGGGTCTCCGACGGGGGCCGGCAACGGCCCCCACCGGTACCGAACCCCCACAAGGAGCCGAACATGGACAAGCTCACGGTCCGGGACCTGGACGCCGCGGGCAAGCGCGTGTTCGTCCGCGTTGACTTCAACGTCCCTCTCCAGGACGGCAAGGTCACGGACGACTCGCGCATTCGCGCCGCCATCCCCACGATCAAGCACCTTCAGCAGCAGGGCGCCCGCGTCATCCTCGCCAGCCACCTCGGCCGGCCGGACGGCAAGGTGTCCGACAGCCTGCGTCTCCGCCCCGTGGGCGAGCGCCTGGGCCAGCTCCTGGGCAGGACCGTCCCGGTCACGGGCGATGCCCTGGGCGCGGGCACGGAGGACGCCATCAAGCGCCTCCGCAACGGCGAGGTCCTCCTCCTGGAGAACCTGCGCTTCCACGCCGCCGAGGAGAAGAACGACCCGGCGTTCGCCGAGGCCCTCGCCTCGTACTGTGACGTCTACGTGAACGACGCCTTCGGCACCGCGCACCGCGCGCACGCCTCCACCGTGGGCATCGCGAAGCTCCGCCCGGCGTACGCCGGCTTCCTCATGGAGAAGGAGATCGCGAACCTGGGGATGCTCCTGGAGAACCCGGGCCGCCCGTTCGCGGCGATCATCGGCGGCGCCAAGGTCTCCGACAAGATCAAGGTCCTGAAGAACCTGCTCGCCAAGGTTGACCTGATGGTCATCGGCGGCGGCATGGCGAACACGTTCCTGCTGGCGCAGGGCAAGGCCGTGGGCAAGTCCCTGGCGGAGCCCGACCGCGTGGAGGACGCCCGCGCGATCCTTGCCGCGGCCGCCGAGAAGGGCGTGAAGATCGTGCTCCCGGTTGACGTGGTGGTGGCCAAGGAGGTCACGCGCGGCACCGAGTACAAGACGCTCTCCGCGGACAAGGTCCCGGCGAGCTGGCACATCGTGGACCTGGGCAAGCAGAGCCTCGTCAAGGTCGAGGAGGCGCTCGCGGACGTCCAGACGGTCCTCTGGAACGGCCCCCTGGGCGTGTTCGAGATCCCGTCCTTCGCCCACGGCACCAAGGCCATCGCCCGCTTCCTCGCCACGCGCGCGGAGCAGGGTGCGAAGGTGGTCATCGGCGGCGGTGACTCCGTCGCGGCGATCACCCAGCAGGGCCTTGCGGACAAGATGACGCATATCAGCACCGGTGGCGGCGCCAGCCTTGAATTCCTCGAGGGTCGTGAGCTGCCCGGCGTGACGGTCCTGCAGGACCGGGAGGCCAAGTGAGCGACACCACCATCGCCTGGATCGACGCACGCGAGATCCTGGACTCCCGGGGCAACCCCACCGTCGAGGTGGACGTCGTCCTCGAGGACGGCACCCTGGGCCGCGCCGCGGTTCCGTCCGGCGCCAGCACCGGCGCCCACGAGGCCGTTGAGCTTCGTGACGGCGACAAGAGCCGGTACGGCGGCAAGGGGGTGCGCAAGGCGGTCACCAACGTGACCGAGCGCATCGGCCCCGCCCTCCTCGGCTTCGACGCCGCGGACCAGGCCGGCATCGACAACGTCCTGCTGGACCTGGACGGCACGCCCAACAAGGCCGAGCTGGGCGCGAACGCCATCCTGGGCGTCTCGCTGGCGGTCGCCCACGCGGCCGCGGCGGCGCACGAGATGCCGCTCTACCGCTGGATCGGCGGCGTGAACGCGCGGACCCTCCCGGTCCCCATGTTCAACATCCTCAACGGCGGCAAGCACGCCCAGGACTCCACGGACTTCCAGGAGTTCATGGTCATGCCGGTGGGCCTCGCGTCCTTCGGTGACGCCCTCCGCGCCGGCGCCGAGGTCTTCCACGCCCTCAAGGG
>CAIYZX010000390.1 GCA_903930745.1 uncultured Chloroflexota bacterium
GCGGCGGGAACGGTGGTGGCGGTCATCAGGACACCCTGCCGGTGGCTTCGTAGCGGAAGTAGCCGTCCGCATCGGACCCCTTGATCTCGGCCAGCCAGCCGTAGCGGCGCAGGCCCATCACCCAGACCACGGCCTCGTGGGTGGGCGCGCCGATGGCCTCGGCGATCTCGGGAACGGTCATCGGACCCGCGGCGAGCGCGGCGAGGATGCGCGGCCGCCAGACCGCCTCCTCGCGGATCACCTCTCGGGGATCCCGGTTGGGAGCAGGCATCAGACGGGCACCTCCGCGAGGCTGGAGATCATGGCCGTGACCTGGGCGTTCGTGTAGCCCAGCAGGTCGATCGCGTTGTCCGGGCACATCGGCACGCAGCCGCCGCACCCCTTGCATCCGGTGGGGCTGATCACGGCGAAGTGCCGGTCGCCCTCCTCGGTCATGGAGATGGCGTCGTACGGGCAGGCCGTGAGGCAGACGCCGCACGCGGTGCAGTCGTCCGGCTCCACGATCGCCACGAGCGGGTCCAGCTCCGTGTAGCCCTTCTTGAGGATCGCCGCACTCTGGGTCACCGCGGCCAGGGCCTGGATCACGGCCTCGGACGAGGTCTTGGGGCCCTGCGAGGCGCCGGCGATCAGCACGCCGTCCACCACGGTCTCCACCGGGCGGAGCTTGGGATGGATCTCGTTGAAGAACCCGTCCGTCCCCGCCGGCAGCTTGAGGACGTCCACCAGGGTGCTGTTCTCCCGCGGCACCATGCCGGTCACGAGGACCACGAGGTCCACCGGGATCGCCAGCTCCGTGCGCTCGGTGAGGAGGTCGCGGACCGTCACCGTGAGGCGGCCGTCGGCGCTCGTCGCCACCGTGGGCGGCTCGTCGTTGTCGAACTTCAGGAAGACGGAGCCCAGGTCCCGGGCCTCGGTGTACAGCGGCTCGAACTTGCCGTACGTCCGCATGTCCCGGTAGAGATGGAACTGGCGGACGGACCGGTCAAGCCCGGCCACCTCCACCGCCGTCTGGACGGTGGACGCGCAGCAGAAGCGCGAGCAGTACTGGGCGGAGCACCCGGCGGTGCCGCGGCTGCCCACGCAGTAGACGTAGGCCACGCTGCGGACCGGGCGGCCCTCCCAGGCGAGGGGCGCAGCGGATGCCGCTGCCCCGTCCACGAGGGACTTGAACTGCGGCAGCGTGATGACGCCCGGCAGCCCGAAGCCAAGCTCGCCGTCCTCGGGGGTGTAGCTGTCGAAGCCCGTGGCCACGATGATGGAGCCAACGGCCACCTCGATCGTGCCGGCGCCCTCGCCGCCCACGCGCACCTGCACGTGGTAGTTGCCGAAGGACCCGGACTTGCCCACCACCTCGGCGCCCGTGAGGACGTTGATGGCGTCCCGGCGCTTCACCTCGGACACGAGGTGGGCGATGAGGTCCGCGCCCTGCCTGTCGTGCGGGTACATCTTCCCAAGGGTGCGGACCCAGCCGCCCAGGACCAGCTCGCGCTCCACGAGGGTGACGCGCAGGCCGATGTCCGCGAGGCCGATGGCCGCCCGGAGGCCGGCGATGCCGCCGCCGATGACCATGGTGTGCGGGATGGTGTCCACCACCATCGGCTCCAGCGGCACCGTGTTGCGGGTGCGGCCGATGCCGGCCTTGACGAGCGCCGTGGCCTTGGCCGTGGCGCCCTCGCGGTCGTCCGTGTGGACCCACGAGCACTGCTCGCGGATGTTGACCTGGGTGTACTCGTACGGGTTCAGGCCCGCGCGCTGGGCGACGCTCCGGAACGTGTACGTGTGCAGCTTGGGGGAGCAGGACGCCACGACGAGCCCGTCGAGGTCGTTGGCCTTGATGTCGGCCTCGATGTCCTGCTGGGACGCGTCGGAGCAGGCGAACATCGTGGTCCGGCTGACGACGACGTCGCCCGCCTCGCTGATGTCGGAGACCACCTGCTCCACGTCAACGTAGTCGCTGATGTTGCCGCCGCAGTGGCAGACGTAGACGCCGATCCTCCGGCCGCCTGCGTCCTCGGCCGCATCCTCGCGGTCGATGACCTGGTCGCTCATGCCTGCACCATCACGATCGACGGGCGGGACGTCCGCGCCCGCTCCAGGTGGGCCGCGACCTGCGCCGCCGCCGCACCCGCATGGACGATGGAGTCCGCGATGTCCTTGGCACCGCTCGCGGCGCCGGCCACGAAGACACCCTCGATGTTGGTCGCCCCGGGGTTCACGTCCTCCTCCGGCTCGTTCACGTAGTGCCACTCGTCGAGGGAGAGCTCGCCCACCTCGAACAGCTGCTCGGCGTCGCGGTTGGGTTGCACGCCCACCGCCAGCACCACGAGGTCGTACTCGGCCTCGGTGATGCCGCCGCCGTTCTCGATGTCCTCGTAGCGGAGGAGGAGGTTGCCGTCCGGCTTCTCCTTGATGTCCGCGACACGCCCCTTGAGGTACGTGGCGCCCATCGCCTTCGCCTGCTCGTAGAACTCGTCGTAGCGCTTGCCGGGGGCCCGGATGTCCATGTAGTGGACGCTGATCTCCGCCAGCGGCAGGGCGCCCATCAGGAGCTGGTTCTGCTTCACGGAGTACATGCAGCAGAAGCGCGAGCAGAGCGGGTTGCCCACGGTGGCGTCACGGGAGCCCGTGCACAGGATGTAGGCGATCTTCTCGGGGACCTTGCCGTCGCCCGGGCGGAGGATCGTGTTGAACGGCCGGGTGGGCGCCAGGAGGCGGTCCATCTGCATGCCGGTGATCACGTTCTTGTAGACGCCGTAGCCGTACTGCGGCTTGAGATCCGCCGGGAAGAGCTTGAAGCCCGTGGAGACCACCACCGCGCCAACGCGCAGCTCGCGGGTCTCGTCCGTTGCCCGGAGGTCGATGCACCCGTCCACGGGGCACGCCTCCACGCACTCGTTGCACTCGGAGCAGACGGCGCAGTCGATGCACCGGCCGGACGAGCGGCGGGCCTCGGCCTCGGTGAGCGGGGCCTCGATCTCGCGGAAGTCCGTGGGGCTGGCCTGGAGGTCCATGCCATCCGGCGTGGGGGCGGACGCGGTGTAGGAGCGCTGGCGGGCCAGCACGGCCTCCTTGTCCACCACCGGCAGCCGGTCATCCCAGCTGTCGAAGGGCCGGTCGTTGAGCCAGGCGTCCACCTGGTGGGCCACCTTGCGACCCTCGCCAACGGCGCGGGTGATGTCCGTGGGGCCGTTCACGGCGTCGCCGGCGGCGAACAGGAACGGCGCCTCGGTCTGGCAGGTGGCCTTGCTGGCCGCGAGCCGCCCGTTGGGCAGGACCGCGAGGCGGCCGCCGAACATGGAGGTGTCCGGGGTCATGCCGATGGCGGCGATGATCACGTCCGCGTCCAGGGTGACCGACGAGCCCGGGACGGGCTCCACCGAGCGGCGCCCGGAGGCATCGGCGGCGCCCAGCCGCATCTCGGTGCAGCGGAGGCCGGCAACCGCGCCCCTGGCATCGCCAAGCACCTCGGCCGGGGCGACGAGGAGGCGGAACTGCACGCCCTCCTTCTCGGCGTCCACGGACTCCACGTGGTGCGCGGGCATCTCGTCCCGCGTGCGGCGGTAGGCCACGGTGACGTTCGCGGCGCCCAGGCGGCGGGCCACGCGGGCGGCGTCCATGGCGACGTTGCCGCCGCCCACCACCACGACACGCTTGCCCGCGAGCTCGGGGGCGTCGTCCAGCTTCACGCGGCGCAGGAAGTCCGTGCCGCCCATGACGCCGAGGCGATCCTCGCCCGGGACGCCGAGGCCCTGCGAGCGGTGGGTGCCCACGGCCACGATGACGGCATCGAAGCCCTCGTCGCGCAGCGCCGCGGGATCGTCAACGCGGCGGCCGGTCTCGATCTCCACGCCGAGATCCGTGACGTTCTCGATGTCCCGCTCCACCACCGCGTCGGGCAGGCGGTAGGACGGGATGCCCAGGCGCAGGAAGCCGCCGGCGACCGGGGCCGCCTCGTGGATCTTCACGGCGTAGCCCAGGCGGGCCAGCTGCCAGGCGGCCGTGAGGCCGGTGGGGCCGGAGCCCACGATGGCGATGCGCTTGCCGTTCGGCTCCGGGCGCTCCACGCCGTTGTCGCTGCCGGACGCATCGTGCTGGTCTGAGGCAAATCGCTTGAGGCGGCGGATGGGCAGCGTGCCCTCGAGGCTGCCACGGGTGCAGTCGCCCTCGCACGGGGCGTAGCAGGCGCGCCCAAGCGTGCCCACGAGCGGCGTGGCCTGGAGCACCAGGCGGTAGGCCTCCTCGTCCAGGCCGCTGCGGATCAGGCTGACGTAGCCGTGGGCCTGGATGCCCGCCGGGCAGGCGAAGGAGCAGGGGGAGCTCCCCTGCCGGTCGATGACGGCCTTCTTGGGGACGGCCTGCGGGAAGGTGATGTGGGCCGCGCGGCGCGCGACGAGGTCCGCGTTGAACTGGTCCGGCACGGCGACGGTGCAGGCGGTCTCGCACTTCTGGCAGCCGGTGCACGCGTCGATGTCCACGAACCGAGCCTTCTGGGTCACGGTGGCGCGGAAGATGCCATCGGCGGTCTTGCGGACCTGGTCCACCCGGCTGTACGTCATGGGGGTGACGTTGGGGTGGTGGATGGACGCGGCCATCTTCGGCGTGGAGATGCAGGACGCGCAGTCCAGCGTGGGGAAGACCTTGGAGAGCAGGATCATCTTCCCGCC
>CAIYZX010000391.1 GCA_903930745.1 uncultured Chloroflexota bacterium
AACGCCATCGACGACAACGAGGGCGCCCAGCTCTTCTTCGGCGGCAAGGCCGCGATGCACATGATCGGCTCCTGGCTGGTCTCCTGGGCCATCGACGAGGCCCCGTCGCTTGACTTCGACTACGTGAACCTGCCCGCGATGCCGTCCGGCGCCAAGGGGAACCAGGGCTCCGTGATCGGCGTGGCCACGGGCTTCATCGTGAACGGGAAGTCCGCCAAGATCGCCGAGGCGACCCAGTTCATGGCGCTGCTCAACAACGACGCCAACGTGCAGGCGTTCATCGCCGCGGAGGTCACGCCGCTCGCCAGGTCCGCATCCGCGGGCCAGGAGATCGACGCCCGGACCACCTCGCTGTCGGAGCTGCTCAACGGCGCGCCGTCCATCGTCCTGCCGCCGGACACGGGGTATGACCTGAAGATGGCCGATGCCTTCTACTCCGCGCTCGCCGCGGTGCTGGGCGGCCAGGCCACGCCGAAGGACGCGCTCGCCGGGATCGACGCGGCGCTCGGGCGCAAGTAGCGCTCCGGGTCTCCTCCTCCGCCTCCCCCTCCATGCCACCCGTCCGCGACGTCCCACGCGGGCGGGTGGCCCCCTCTCCTGCTCCAGGGTTCGATCCCGCGCCTGCATGAAGCCGCACAACCGCCTCGCGCCGTACCTGTTCGCCGCCCCGGCGGTGCTCGTGTTCGGCTTCGCCGTCCTGCTGCCCATGGTCCTGACCGTGGGCTACTCGTTCACCGAGTGGAACGGCATCGGCGAGATGGTCTTCGTTGGGCTGGACAACTACGTGCGCGCCGCGTCCGATGCGGTCCTCGCCGGGTCCTTCCTCCACGTGCTGGGGTACATCGCCGCCACGCTGGTCCTGGAGGTGACAGTGGGCCTGCTGCTGGCCGGCGTGATCCACGCGCGGGCCGGCGGGCTCTGGTTCCGTGTTGCGATCTTCACGCCGGTGATGCTGCCGATGGTGGTGGTCGCGGTCCTCTGGTCGTTCGTCTACAACCCGGACTTCGGCCTGCTGAACGCGGCGCTGGGGTCCGCGGGGCTGTCCTCGCTGGCGCACATCTGGCTGGGCGACCCGGCCACGGCGCTGCTCGCGGTCAGCGTGGTCAGCGGCTGGGTCTTCGCGGGCTTCTACATGATGATCTTCTACGCCGCGTTCCGGCAGGTGCCGGGCGAGGTGGTGGAGGCCGCGCGCCTTGACGGGGCCGGCGAGTGGGCGCTGTTCCGGCAGATCAAGGTGCCCATGATCCGCAACGCGGTCTGGGTGGCCGTGCTCCTGTGCGTGACGGGTGGCTTCCAGGGCTTCGACCTCTTCTTCGTCCTCACGAACGGCGGCCCGTACGGGGCCACGGAGATTCCCACCACGCTGCTGGTGAAGACGGTCTTCAAGAACGGCGAGGTGGGCTACGGGTCCGCGATGGCCGTGGTGCTGACGGTGATCGTGGTGGTCGTGGGCCTGGTCTACGCCCGGCTGCAGCGGCGCGCGGAGGGCTCCGGGTCATGAGCCGCGCCTCGTCG
>CAIYZX010000392.1 GCA_903930745.1 uncultured Chloroflexota bacterium
CCCCGCTTGCGCAGCAGCCGGTACGCCTTGAGCAGGTCCAGGATGCCCTTGCGCGGCTCGAACCGGCCCACGAACAGGATGTTCCGCGTGCCGTCCTTCCAGCGCGTGAGCGGCACCGCCCGCTGGAAGCGGATGGGGTCCACGCCGTTGGGGATCACCTTGTAGTCGCCCGGGAAGTACCGGTCGATGAAGTGGCGCGCCGCCGCGCTCACCGCGATGCGGCCATGCAGCCGCTCCGCGTACGAGCGCATCGCCCAGCGCCCGAACTCGTAGGCCGGCGACCAGCCGCCGTACGCGTGGAACGTCCCGATGTTCACGCTCCTGCTCTCGCGCAGGATCACCAGCGACAGGAACGGCACGAAGGGCTCGTGGAAGTGCAGGACGTCGAACTGCTCGCGGTCCAGGAGCTCCCGGGCCTGCGACACGTAGCGCGGCGACAGCGTCACCGTGCCCACGGAGCCGTTGGCCGGCATCGAGAAGCCCTTGCCCAGGCGGATCACGTCGCCCTCCGAGGAGCGCTGCAGGCCGTGCGAGGAGGTGATGATCCGGACCTCGTGCCCGCGCAGCCGCAGGTTCTCGTAGAGGAACCGAACGTGCTGCGTCACGCCGCCCGGGAGCGGGTAGACGTACGGCGAGACGATGCCGATCTTCACCGGTCGTGCTCCCTGCCCTGTGCGTGGAGGCTGCGCGCCAGCTCGCGATCGAAGGTCGCCGGCCGCTGCCGCCCGCCCGGGTAGCCCAGGTCGCGGCCCGTGCCGTCGCCGCGGACCCGCCCGCCCACGGTTGCCTGCCAGCCCCGCGCGTACTTGCGCAGCTGCCGGCCGTAGATGCCCAGCTCGTCGAACGGGCCGTGGAAGTGGCCGTGGCTCTCCGTGGTCCGCGCCGCGATCGCCGCGCGCAGGTCCGCCGCGGTGTGCCCCGGGAACGTGGTCCAGCCGCGGGCCACCGCGGTCTTCACGTGGGAGTCGCTGTTGCCCAGGTGCGCGAGCCCGTGCTCGTCCGCGAACCGGATCACGGCGTCATGGCGGTACTTGCCAAGCTCCGTGGGGTTGAACGTCTCGAGCGCGTCTGGATGCACCGCCACATTGTCGTCCAGCAGCAGCCTGCGGAGATCGCCCGGCTGCGCGCACATGATGAACGGGGTGATGGGGTGGGCCGGGACGGCGAGGCCGCCCTGGTCGTGGATGGCCTCGATGGTCCAGCGCAGGCTCTTGAACGGCGGCAGCGGGCGCTCGATCCAGAGCGCGAGCAGGTGGCCGCCGCGCGTGGAGACCTCCTCGGCCACCACCACCTCGAAGGGGTAGCCGCGGTCCTCCGCCATGTGGCGGGCGGCGAGGGCGGCGTCGATGCGGTCGTGGTCCGAGATGGCGATGACGTCCAGCAGCTCGTTGCGCGCCACGTGGGCCAGGATCTCCGTGACGGCGTGCGTGCCGTCGGAGGCGAGCGTGTGGACGTGCAGGTCCGCGCGGCCGAGGCGATCGGCGGGGCCGGTCATGCGGCGGGCGCCCCGGGGCCGGTCCCGGTCGCACGGGCGTCCTTGCCGCTCGCCTCGCAGGCATCGCCTGCAAGGTCCGGCCAGATGGGGTGGAACGCGCCCCACCACTGCTCCGGGCCGTCCGCGAGGAGATCCTCGAACGCGCGCGCGATGCCGTTCGTGAGCGCCACCATCCTCTCGCGGCGGGAGCCCTGGGCCGGCACGGGCACCTCGATGAGGCGGCCGATGTACCGCCCCGTGCCAATGCGCCGGCAGGAGCCAACGTACACGGGCACGCCCGCCTCCACGGCGAGCAGCGCGGGACCCGGCGAGATGGGAGCGTCATGTCCGAAGAACGAGGTGGGGATGCCGGTCCCGGTGATGTCACGGTCGTTGACCATGCCGACGGACTCGCCCCGCCGGAGCGCTGCCAGCAGCGCGCGCCGGGCGTCCTTGAGCGGAACGATGCCCACGCCCACGCGACTGCGTGACTCGACGAACCAGCGCCGGAGCCCGGGGTCGGAGACCAGCTCCATCGGCGCCGTCACGGCATGCCCGACCAGGTCCGAGACGTAGACGATGGGCAGCTCGATGGCGCCGTAGTGCATCCCGAGGAGGACGATCGGTCGGCCGGAGCGGAGCGCCTCGTTCACCTCGGCGGGCGTCTCCACCTCGATGGACGCGATGGCGCCCTCCAGCGTGTAGGCGCCGGCACGGGCAACCTCCAGGTAGTAGCGCACAGCATGGCGGAAGCAGGCCCGCACCATCCGCTCGAGTGCGTCCGGGTCCGTGGCGGCGCGGCGGGCGCGCGGCGTGCCGCGACCCTGGGCGGCCAGTCCCTCGCAGACCCGGCGCAGGTTCCGGCGCGCCTGGGCGGCCCGGGCGGGCTGCGCCCGGTACCAGAGCTCGCCGATGGACTCCGCCGCCGCCACGAGGGGCGCCTCCGGCAGCCAGCCCAGCAGGCGGGCCCCGGCAAGGATCAGCGTCCCCTTGAGGCTCCCGCCGGACGCCGCCGCCGCGACGACACCGCCGGCCTCGGTCTCGGTCCCCGGCTCGGACGCAGGCGCCGGCGCGGCGGGCGCAGTGCTCACGCCTCCATCCCGTGGCCGGGCCCCGGGTCCGGCTCGCCTGCCTGCATGAGCGCCGCGCGGGCCGCCAGCGAGGCCTCCTCGGCGGCCGTGGCGGGCCAGATGGGCTTGAAGCTGTACCACTGCTCCGGTGCGGCGCCCACGGTGAGCTCCAGCCAGTCCGCGATGCGCTGGGTGTTCGCCTGGATGGACGCCGGGTCGCCGGACGCCACCGTCCACGGCTCCGGCGCCTCAACGTAGAACCTTCCCTCGGCGGTCCGGCGGATCGCCAGGGGTGCGATGAGCGCGCCGGTCTTCGCGGCGAGCGTCGCGGGCCCCGCGGGCAGGGCCGTCCACGAGCCGAAGAGCTGGACCGGCACACCGTCCGCGCGGTAGCCCCAGTCCACGAGGAGCGCCACGACCTCCCTGTTCCGCAGGGCCTTGAACAGGTCCTTGAGGTTCCGCCAGGGGATCACGTGGAGCCCGAACTGCTCGCGCTCCTGGCGCAGGATCTCGAAGATCTCCGGGAAGGTCGAGTCGTCCGCCACCACGTTGGACGGGTAGCCGCGTGACGCGATGGCCGCGGCGATTGCCTCGTTGTTCCCCACGTGGCCGGCGGTGATGATCATGGAGCGGCCGGACTCCGCCCAGCGACCCATGATGAGGTCGATGCCGTCGCCCACCATGTTGGACTCCAGCTCCGCCACGGGGCGCGACGGGAGTCGCATGAGCTCCACCATGTACTTCGCGTACTCGCCGTAGGCCCGCAGGGCCAGGCGGCGGACGCGTGGATCGTCCGGCGATGTGCCAAGGACACGGGCGAAGTTGCCGTTGGAGAACCGCCGCTTGGACGGCCAGAGCAGGTATGACGCACGCGAGCCCAGCGCGATCACCGACGCCGAGAGACGCGGTGGCGCGAATCGAAGGACGGCGGCCAGCGACCTGTAGCCGATGACCGCCGCGATCTCGACGACGCGGGGAGGGGTCTGCTCGAGGCGCCGGTGGGGCGCCTCGAGCGACTTCTTGGGGGCTGTCTCGGTCACGCGCTCGCTTCGGTCTTGGACCTGGTACGTGTGGCAGTCGCGGATGCCGCCAGCGCCCGGGCGTCCTTGCGGGACTCCTCGGTGCCAACGAGCGTCTCGTTGTCCTCGCCCCGGATGAAGGCCTCCACCCGCTCGCGCGCCACGTCGTCGTGGAGCTGGAGCGGCGGACTCTTCATGAAGTAGGACGAGGGTGCCACGAGGGTACCGGACAGCCCGCGATCGAGTCCGATCTTCAGGCAGCGCACCGCGTCGATGATCACGCCCGCGCTGTTGGGGCTGTCCCAGACCTCCAGCTTCAGCTCCGCCTTGAGCGGCACGTCGCCGAAGGTGGTCCCCTCCATCACGATGTGGCAGTACTTGCGGTCCTTGAGCCACGGCACGTAGTCGCTGGGGCCAACGTGGACGTCGCCCTCGGCCAGCTCGTAGTCCAGCATCGACGTCACGGCGTTCGTCTTGCTGATCTTCTTGGACTCCAGGCGCTCGCGCTCCAGCATGTTCATGAAGTCCGTGTTGCCGCCGAAGTTGAGCTGGTACGTCCGGTCCAGCCGCACCCCGCGGTCCATGAACAGGCGCGTCATCACGCGGTGCGTGATCGTGGCGCCCACCTGGCTCTTGATGTCGTCGCCGATGACCGGGAGGCCGGCCGCGGCGAACCGGCGCTGCCAGTACGGCTCACGCCCGATGAAGACGGGAATCGCGTTCACGAAGCCCACGCCCGCCTGGATCGCCTGCTCCGCGTACCACTTGGTGGCCTCCTCGCTGCCAACGGGCAGGTAGGAGACCATGACGTCCACCTGGCGGTCCTTCAGGATCCCCACGACGTCGGCCGTGGGACCCGGCGCCTTCTCGATGACCTGGGACAGGTACTTGCCCAGCCCGTCGTGCGTCATGCCGCGCTCAACGGTCACGCCCGTGTGGGGCACGTCCATGAAGCGGTACGTGTTGTTCTGGCCGGCCCAGATGGCCTCGGAGAGGTCCTTGCCAACCTTGGTCCGGTCCACGTCGAAGGCGGCCACGAACTCGATGTCCGAGATGTGGTAGTCGCCCAGCTGGACGTGCATGAGGCCCGGGACGAAGTCGCCCGGCTTCGCGTTCTCGTAGTAGTAGCGGCCCTGGATCAGGCTGCTGGCGCAGTTGCCAACGCCAACGATGGCAACGCGAACCTTGCGCCCCCGGCTGCCCGGGGCGCTGCTGTGCGTGGTCATGAGGAAGGCTCCCGTGGTGGGAGCGGCAGGGCTACCCCTGGTGTGAGGCGGCCTGCCGCAGGGTGACGACGATGCGCTGCACCGTGGTGATCGTCGCGAGCACGGCGATCAGCCCCAGCGAGCCCTCGAGGGCGAGGGCGTTGAGCGGGTAGGCCATGCCACCGGCGCCGTCCGTGGGCTGGGCTCCGGTGAGCACGCCGGCGATCACGAGGCCCAGGGTGAGGATCACCAGCCGGACCTCGCGCGGGGCGAGACCCACGTTCGCCATGCCCTTGCCCGGGGCGAAGCCCAGGCTCTCGGCGCGGGCGCGCGTGTAGCTGACCATGAAGGCGGAGGTCATCGCGGCCGCGGCGAGGATCACGGGACGCGTGAGCCCAAGCTCCATGGCGCCCCAGGTGATGCCGAGGTAGACGACGCCCTCGCCCCAGCGGTCGAAGGTGGAGTCGAGGAAGGCCCCGGCCTTGCTGACCCGTCCGGTGGCGCGGGCGACGAGCCCGTCGAACATGTCGAAGACGCCGCCGAAGATGACCAGGAACCCGGCGAGGAGCCACGCCTGGGCCGCCGCGGCGACGGCCGCGACGCAGGCGATGAGAAAGCCGATGACGGTGAGCTGGTTGGGCGTGAGCCCGGTGCGCGCGATGGCGCCTCCCAGGGGCTCTGCCATGGCGCGGATCCGCGCGCGAAGCTCCGGCGAGACGAGCGAGCCGCTCACGACGCGGACTCGTTTCTCGTGGCCGGGGCCTGCTGCAGGCCCAGTGCCTGGGCCTGGCGGGTGGCGAACATGGCGAATGCCTCCGGGACGATGGTGTGGACGGTCTCGCGACCCCTGCGGGCGGATGCCACGAGGCCAACCTCGCGGAGCTGCCCAAGGTGCCAGGAGACGAGCGGCTGTGACAGGCCCACTTGCTCGACGATCTCCGAGACCGTCGCCGGGCCGTCCGCCAGGTGCCTGCAGATCCTCAGGCGATTCACGTCGGCGAGGACCTTGTGGAACCTGCGGAGCTCACGCAGGTCGTCAGGCTGGTCCACCGCGAGCGCGATCGTGCTGCGGATGCGGGCGGGGGTCGGAGACACGGGGGTGCTGCCTGTCCTTCGTTGGTCAACCGGTCGCGGTTACGTATCAACGCCGGTTTATATCAACGGTGGTTGATGCTATTGCGGTGCCCGCGGGGTGTCAACCCCTTGTCGGCGGGCGTGGGTGCTAGATGATCGCGCACCCGGGGCTCCCCGCGCGGGTTCCCTCTGCGCGCTTCGCTCGCGACACGCGTCCCCGGGGGTGCTGAAGTCGCTGACCCTCGAGCGAGTCGCCTGGCGACTTGCCCGATCGTGTGGCCACACGGACCAGCTGGCGTCCCCCGGATCGCGGCTGATCTCCTGGCCATGCCACGCACCCCGAACGCATGGCCTCGAGTCGCATGCCGCCTGCGCTGCCCGCCCGGCGGGCAACCTGAACGACGGACGCGCATTCCTGCCCGATTGCGGATGCAGATCCGACCGATCTGGGCCGGATGTGCAGATTCTGCCCGCGTGGAGAGCAGGATCACCGGGGCGTCGGCTGGGTTGCCCGCTGGGCGGGCAGCGTGCCGGCCGGACGAACGTGGCGACAGGCGGGGTACCCGGGGGCTCAGTCGCCGCGGTGGTCGCCGTGGGCGATGCGGAAGCCGGCGGCCTCGCCTCGGGCCGGCTCGCGGCGGGCGATCACCCGGTCCACGAAGCCTGCGGGCGGACCCTCGGCCAGGCGTTCCTCCAGGGCATCGAGGTCCGCGGACGGCCCCTCCGCGATCACGTGCACGCCGCCGTCCGGCAGGTTCCGCACGGTGCCCGAGAGGCCCAGCCACTCCGCCTCGCGGAGCACGAAGACACGGAAGCCCACGCCCTGGACCTTGCCGCGAACGGTGGCGTCCAGGCGCTCCACGGCGCCCGGCGTTGGACGGCCCTCGGTCACGCGGCGCGCCTGGCCACCGGCCAGCGGACGAGCAGGACGTCCAGGATCAGCTCCGGCGTGGTGTTCACGGCGAGCATCTCGCTCGCGCGCACGAGGCGGGCCAGCGCGGCGGTGGCGGCCCCGGGCTGGAGCCCCTTCGCCGCGGCCTCCAGCTCCTCGAGGAGCGCGGTGTCGCGTACGGCACGCGGGGCGCCCCGCTGGACGCAGGCGAGGTCACGGGCGAGGTCGCGCCACAGCTCGATGAGGAGAGCAAGCCCCCGCCGGCGATCCGCGGCGGTCGCCTTGGCGCCCCCGGAGCCCTCGCCGTCACCCGCGGCCGCGCCCTCGCCGGAGCCCTCGCCGGAGCCCTCGCCGGAGCCCCCGGAGGTGCGATCGGCGGACGCGTCCCCGGCATCGGTATCGGCTGCAGCCACGGCCACGGCCTTCCCCTTGCCCTTGCCGCGCTTGGGGCCAGCGGCGGCCGGGGCGTCGTCGCCCACGGGCGGCTCCAGCAGGCGCGCAAGATCCAGCGCCCGGCCCTGGAGCGTCTTCGCGGCAACCAGGCGCTCCGAGCGGCCCTTCCGCATGAGGTCCAGCAGCGTCCGGACGATCTCCGCACGCACCGCCTCCGCCTCGGGGGCCGCGGCATACGCCATCGCCACGCCGGGCCGGCCGCCGCCAAGGCGCGCGAGACGTGCCGCTGTGGGGGCGTCGGCGAGGCCGGCGGCGCCCAGCAGCTGCTCGATGGCGCGGGGGCCCACGGTGCCAAGCCGGATCCGGGCGCAGCGCGAGCGGATCGTGGGGAGGAGGAGCTCCTCGTCATCCGCCACGAGGATCAGCGTGGTGGCGGACGGCGGCTCCTCGAGCGTCTTGAGGATCGCGGACTGCGCGTGCTCGTTCATGCGGTGCGCCTCGCGGATGATCGCGACGCGCTCGCCGCCCTCCACGGGGAGCAGCGCGAGCTCCGCCACGAGGTCGCGGACGCCGCGCTTGTCCGTCTCCTCGCCGCCGATGACCACCTGCCCGCCGGCCCCGATGGGACCCAGCGTGTGGAGATCCGGGTGGTTGCCGTGCTCCACCATCCGGCAGGTGCGGCAGGTCCGACACGGACGATCGCCGCCGGATGCTCCTGTGCACAGGAGGCCGGCGGCGAGGTCCATTGCGAGCTGGTGCTTCCCCACGGACGCCGGACCCACCAGGAGCACGGCGTGGGGGACACGCGAGCCGAGCATGGCGTGGACGGCCGTCACGGCGGCCGGCTGGCCGACGGTCAGGAAGCCGTCCACGTCACTCGTCTCGCGTGCGGGCGCGAGGTCAGCCCTCGGCGTCCGCCTTCTTGCGCGGTGCGCGCTTCTTCGGCGCGGCCTC
>CAIYZX010000393.1 GCA_903930745.1 uncultured Chloroflexota bacterium
GATCACCGGTGACCTGGCGATCAGCGACGGCAGGCTCAAGGGCACGATCACCAACGGCTCCGACCGGGCCTTGATCGGCGCCGCGATCGTCCTGGGCTCGTCCGCCCAGACCCTGGGCGACATCGCTCCGGGCGCCACCGTTGACGTCAACCTGGGCCTGGGGAGCAATCCCATGAACCAGGGCTCGCTCTCGGACCGCATCCTGGGCCAGGCCTTCTGGGACGGCTCGCGGATGACCGAGGAGCAGCAGCGCGCCATGGTCCGCCGCTCCGTCGTGGACCAGCTCACCATGGACCCGATGACAGGCTGGGCCAACGGACTGCCCGCCGATGGCGCCCACCTCCTCTCCTGGGGCAGGGACGGTGTCGTGCCGCTGGAGATCGAGAACCAGAACGTCCGGCGCGTGGCCAACGTCCTCTACGACGTCCCGCTCCCCTACCGGATCTCCGGCACGAACGCCTTCAAGTACGACCTGCTTCGCAGCAGCATCGTCCAGGTCACGGCCAACTTCTTCTCGAAGGACCCGTGGTCCATGAACATGGGCTCGGGCACAATGCAGGTCTCG
The DNA here is from genome assembly GCA_903930745.1 of uncultured Chloroflexota bacterium. Taxonomy (GTDB): domain Bacteria; phylum Chloroflexota; class Limnocylindria; order Limnocylindrales; family CSP1-4; genus CAIXZV01. The sequence goes on from CAIYZX010000393.1 coordinate 566, forward strand.
TATCGACCGGTTCCGTTCGAGGGCTCGTTCAGCCCGGGCGGCATCAAGTTCGCCCTCACCTTCGGCGGGGACTTCTCGCTGCCGGCCGGCGACCCCGCGACCGCCGTGGAGGGCGCGCGCTGCGAGCCCGGGACCGAGGGCTGCGTCATCCCCCAGGACGGGCTGCCGGACGTGGAGATCCTGGATGTCCGCACCGGCCAGTGGATCCAGCTTGCGCACCTGCGCCAGGGCACGTCCTATACGCTGCCGGATGCGGCGAGGTGGATCGACGGGTCCACCGGCGAGGTCCAGGTCCGCTTCGTGAACCAGCGCTCGGACCAGATCAGCTTCCAGTTCCCCCTCGAGATCACCGGGACCGTCAAGTGACGACGATCGTGAAGGCCCAGGGCCTCGTCAAGCGCTACGACAAGACCCTCGCCGTCGCCGGCCTGGACCTGGAGGTCGAGGAGGGTGAGATCTTCGGCCTCGTTGGACCCAACGGCGCCGGCAAGACAACCACGCTGCGGATCCTCGCCACGCTCCTCGTGCCGGACCGCGGTGACGCGGAGATCGCGGGTTCTTCGGTTCGACGGAACCCGAACGACGTCCGGCGCGTCCTCGGCTGGATGCCTGACAGCTTCGGTGTGTACGACGACATGAAGGTCTGGGAGTACCTGGACTTCTTCGCGCGCTGCTACGGGATCCCCGCGGATCGCCGCCGGCGCATGATCGGCGACCTCCTGGAGCTCGTCGACCTTGGGCCAAAGCGCGATGCGTACGTGCAGGGGCTCTCGCGCGGCATGCAGCAGCGCCTCTGCCTCGCCCATACCCTGGTCCACGACCCGCAGGTGCTGCTCCTGGACGAGCCGGCCTCCGGCCTGGACCCACGGGCACGCGTTGAGCTGCGAGAGCTGCTCCGCGAGCTGCGCTCCATGGGCAAGACCATCCTCGTCTCCTCGCACATCCTCCCGGAGCTGGAGGAGCTGTGCACCTCGGTCGCCATCATCGACCGCGGCCAGGTGCTCGCCCA
>CAIYZX010000394.1 GCA_903930745.1 uncultured Chloroflexota bacterium
CGCCGGCCGGCCATCTCCAGGCCGCGCAGCACGCCGATCGCCGTCAGGTCGTTGTAGCCGGCCACCGCGGTGACCAGGCCCTCCATCGCCACCGCCTTCGCGGCCGCCGCGATCCCGCCCTCCACGGTCCCGCCGCCCTCGATCACCAGGATGTTCTCCTCCGGCAGCCCGGCCTCGCGCCAGGCCCGCCGGATTCCCGCGAGCCGCGGCCCGTTGAAGGGTGATGTCGCGGGCCCCGCCACGTAGGCGATGCTCCGGTGCCCAAGCTCCAGCAGGTGGCGGGCGGCCAGGTGCGCGCCGGCCTCGTTGTCCGAGCCGAACTGCGGCATGCCCACGCCCGGCCCCTCGGTGTTCGTGAAGACCACGGGCACGCGGCAGGTGGCGAGGTGGCGGCCCAGGTACTCCGCGGGCCATGAGCAGCCGATGATCAGGCCGTCCACGCCCCGCGCCAGCATCGAGTCCACCTCTGATGCGGACTGCTCAGGGCTGCTGGCCGTGCCCATGACGATCGTGTAGCCGGACTTGCCGGCCTCCTCGCCGATCGCCTTGATCAGCGCCGGGAGCACGGGATCCACCAGGTTGTCCGTGACCATGCCGATGGCGGTGGTCTGGCGCAGCCGCAGCGAGCGTGCCACGCGGTGCGGCCGATAGCCCAGCTCCTGGACCGCCCGTTCCACGGCAGCCACGGTGCCCGGGGTGGCGCGCAACTGGCCCGCGAGGAGGCGGCTGACGGTGGTCGTGGACACGCCGGCCCGCGCCGCGACGTCCGCCATGGTGGCGGGGCCGTGCGGCGAGGGGGCGCGAGGAGCGACCGGGCGCGTGCTTCTCATCGGGTGGAAGGGTAGAGGCAACGCGGATTCGGCGATACCCCGACCCGCGAGGTTCGGGCGCACCGCGAACGAAGAGCCCCGGGGCGGGTCCTCGATCCGCTCCGGGGCGCAGGTTGGGGTCAGGGTGCAGGGGCCGGCGCTGTCGGCCGGGTGGAGGTTCAGCCGCTGGTGCCGGTCCCGGACGTGGCGCCCGGCGCAACCGGGGCCTGCCCGTTCCCATCGCCGGGGCCGCCATGGCCATGACCGCCCATGCCGTCGGGGCCACCCGCCACGCCGTTGACCTCGTCGGTCACGTGCGCGGAGAGATTGGCGATCCGGGTGTCCGCCTGGGCCTGGGTCATCGTCCCGGCCTTGACGGCGGCGGCGAGCTCGGCCTTGTCGGCGGCCACGATGGCGTCGATCACCTCCTGGAGATCCACGCCCTGCTCCTTCGCGACCGCGGCGGCGGTCTTGCCGGAGTTGAGCGCGGTGGTCAGGTCCGCCTCGATCATGCCCAGGGCCTTGGCGGCGGCCGTCAGGTCGTCCGCGTCAAGCCCGCCCGGGCCGCCGTGCATGCCGCCCATGCCATCGGCGCCGTCGGGGCCGGGGTCCGGCTGGGTGCAGGTGGCGCCACCGGTGGTGGACTGGGTCGCCGAGGGGGTCGCCGTGGGGGTTGCAGTGGGGGTTGCAGTGGGGTTCGCGGCGTCGGCGGTCTTGGGGAGGACGAGCGCGGCACCGGCGGTCCCGATGAGGAACGCGCCGGCGGCAACGCCCGCCGCAAGCTGCTTCTTCAAGGTCAGTGCTCCTTGGTGTCAGGGTGCTGGTTGACTGGTTGGCGGTGGTCCCGGGTGGGGCCACCGAGGAGAGGATCGGCCTCACACCGTTTCGGTTTCGTGACGACGTTTGACCGACGTACCCTTGTCGCCGGTACCCGCCCAGACGAGGAGCTTGAGATGCCGATCACCCCTGACGACCTCCGCTTCATGGAGGTGGCCATCGAGCAGGCGCGCATCGGGCGGGCGGAAGGTGGCGTGCCGATCGGGGCCGCGCTGGTCGCGGATGGGCGCGTGCTGGGCGCCGGGCACAACCGGCGGGTCCAGGCCGGGAGCGCCATCCACCACGGCGAGACGAACGCGCTGGAGGAGGCGGGCCGGCTGCATGCGTCCGTCTACGCGCGGGCCACGATGTACACCACGCTCTCCCCGTGCGACATGTGCACGGGCGCGATCCTGCTCTACAAGATCCCGCGCGTGGTGATCGGCGAGAACCGGACGTTCCTCTCCCCCGGCGAGGCGTACCTCGCATCCCGCGGCGTGGAGGTCCTCAACGTGGACTCCGCCGAGTGCAAGGCGCTGATGGACGGCTTCATCGAGGATCGACCGGACGTCTGGA
>CAIYZX010000395.1 GCA_903930745.1 uncultured Chloroflexota bacterium
GTTCCGTCCGGGCCGCCCGTGATCGGGTGGAAGTGCTCGTAGAGGGCGCGCAGGGCCTCCTGCTGGACCTGCGACGGGTTGGCGCGCTGGCGCGCCTTCACCTTCGCCACGATGGTGATGCCGCGGTAGACCGGTGGCTCGATCATGACGCGCGTCCCGATGACCCGGGACTCCTCGAGGCGGTCCGTGATCGCCTGGAGCGTGTCCGGGCTGGGGACCAGCTGCTCGAACCGCAGGCGCCCCTCGTCCGCGACGGCGGACGGCACCACCAGGACGCGGACGGAGCCCGCATCGGCGCCATCGCCCGCGGCCACCGCACGGATGCGCGCGACCTCGGGGGCCGCCTCCTGCGCGATCTGCTCGTAGTCCTCGGTGGTCACGGCGCGGCCACGCGCCCGCAGGCGGAGCGGACCGCGGATCTTGGCGTTCTCGATGTCCTCGCCGTCCACGCCGCCCGCTGCCATGCGCCGGTTCTCCACGCGGGAGACGAACGGGATGGACGACTTCATGACGCTGATCGCGCGCGGCGCCAGGTTGCCCCTGCGGCCACCACCCACGCGGTACTCGCGCAGGCGCAGGTGGGCGCCCTTGGCGGGAACGGCACCGAAGCGCCGCAGAGATCCGTCGGCCAGGCGTACCGCGGGCCCAAGCCGGACCTCACCGGACGCGTAGTCCACGGTGAAGTGGCGGTCGTTTGGACCGGAGGCGGCGAAGTCCGGGACCCAGGTCCACTCCTGCCAGCCGTCGTCCGTGGAGGCTTCCAGGACCAGTGCGCCGTCGCCCGGGACCATGGGGCCCTTCTTGAGGGTGTATCGGCCGCCACTCACGCCCTCGGCGATCCCGAGCTCCTCTCCTCTGACCAGCTCCGCGTTGACGGCGTCCACGGTGCCGCCGATGGTGACGGCGGTCAGGCCGGAGATCTTGGGTGACGAGGAGTAGGCGGGCTGCCCTTCCACCGGCGCGGTGACGCGGCCGCGGATCCAGCCGGCGCGCTGCTTGGCGATGAGCGAGGTCGCATGGCCGGCCGGCACGTGGATGACCACGTCGCCGTCGCGGTTCAGGCCGCCCGTGGAGTCAGAGTCCAGCTCGCAGGGCGCCCAGTCCTCGCCCGTCCAGGCCTCCCACAGCAGCGGCGGGTTCGTGGGATCCACGCCCACGCCCTCGATCGTGGCCTTGAACCGCAGGCGGATCGCGTTGGACGGCACCGCGTCCGTGAGGCCCACGTAGATGGCATCGCCCGGCTGCGGCTGCTCCGTGAAGCAGTAGATGCCCGTGCCCTTCTGGAGGACCTCGTTGTGGTCGCGCAGGGTCTTGCCGTCCACCATGGAGCCCAGGGTGGCGAGCTTGGACGGGATGATCGCGAGGTCACCGGTGGTGGCGAAGCCGATGGCCTCGCTCGCGTCCGTCCGGACCGTCGCGACCTGGGTCCCGGTGGGGATCGTCACCGTCGCGGGCTGCGCGGCGGAGAGCCAGAAGGTGACGCCGGCGCGCGCCGCCGTGGGCGGGAAGAGCGAGACGCCGATGAGCTCCAGGAACTTGACGTAGTTGCGGTCCGGCACGCGGTTGAGGCGGTAGACCACCTGGTCCGTCATCCAGGCGAAGAGCTCGATGAGCGTGACGCCGGGGTCGGAGACGTTGTGGTCGGTCCACTCGGGGCAGCGCTGCTGCACCATCCGCTTGGCCTCGTCGACGAGGTCCTGGAAGCGGCGGTCGTCGAGATTGGGGACCGGCAGGGCCATGGTCAGTCTCCTCCCGGGATGGTGTAGAAGGGGAACACGAGGTTGCGGCGGTCGTTGGTCGCCTTGATCCGGTAGCGGACGTCGATGTAGAGCAGTGAGGTGTCGCGGGCGTCGAACGAGACCACCACGTCCTCCACGCCGATCCGCGGCTCCCACCGCTGGAGCGCGCTGCGCACCTCGCGGCTGATGTCGCCTGCGGTTGCGCCGTTGGCGGGCGCGAACAGGTACTCGTGGATCCGACAGCCGAACTCCGGGCGCATCGGGCGCTCGCCCGGCGCCGTGCCCAGGATCAGGCGGATGGACTTCTCGATGGCCTGGTCGCCGGACACGAGGGCGATGCCCCCGGTGGTGTTGACGGCGACGGGGAAGGCCCAGCCACGCCCGGTGAAGTCCTCGCTCACGTCGGCCTCCTCACGCCGCCACGGTCACGTCGCCCACGGTGGCGACGGGTGTGCCCGGCTCGGTGCACATCAGGGTCTGGGACGAGTCCGTGGCGATGGCCTTGCCGCCCGCGGTCACGGTGGAGCTTCCGCTGAGCACCTGGCCCTTCTGGGTGGGCGGCGCCATCTTGGGATCCGCCGGGTGCAGGCCAACGTGGGGCGGCGCGTTGAGGCCGGACGAGCCCATCACGGCCACGGCCTTGCCGCCGATCTTCACGCTGTCGCACAGGCCGTCCGTGAGCGGGGCCGCGAACGGCATCGGGGCAGGGGAGGGCTGCGGTGCGCCCGAGGACGGGTTCGGCACCTGGTGCGTCGCGCACTGGCCCTGGATCTTGTCGCCCATCACGAGCGGCTTCGCCATCTCCCGCGCCCCCTAGTTCAGCGCCACGGTGGAGCCCTTGATGGTCATGTTCCCGCTCGCCTCGAGGTTCATCGCACCGCCGGCCTTGATGGAGATGTCCCCGTTGGCCTCGATCTTGATGGCGCCCGAGCCGCCGTCCATGACGATCTTGAGCTTGTCGTCCGCGGACGCGATCTCGATCTTGTTGCTGTAGTCCTTCTCGAAGAAGGCGATCCGGTGGCCGCTCCGCGAGACGAAGCCGCACGCCTTGACCTTGCCGCTGTCCAGGCCGTCGATGGCACCCGTGGGGAACGTGTCCGTCCCGTTCCAGAGCCCGGCGACCACGACGGGACGGTCCGGGTCGCCCTGCTCGAAGATCACGAGCACCTCGTCGCCCACCTGGGGCAGCCACACCACGCCGGAGTCCTTGCCGGCGCCGGGGGCGGCGAGACGCGCCCAGAACGAGACCGCGTCGGCGCCCATCCACGGGTACAGCACGCGCACGCGTCCCGCGCTGTCCGGGTCGTCGATGTCGTCCACCGTGGCGATCACGGCCCCGGGGATCCGGTCTGCGCCACCCGCCGCCCCGGCCCCCTGGGTGACGAGGCCCATGATGCTTCGGTCCTGGCGGCCGTTGAACTCGAGGGTGGTCCGGTAGCCCACGGCCAGGTTGAACTCGTGGCGTGAGCCCGAGACGACCCACTGGCCGCACAGCGCCGGGTCCACGCCGGAGACGCTGACCGCCGTGCCGGCCTTGAGCGCCGGGTCGCCCAGCGCGACGGCTGTGGCCTCGAAGGCAGCGCTGCCCACCTGCTCCGCCCGTGCCTTGGCCAGGCGGTTGGCGCTCTCCTGGTCCGTCACGCCGTGGTTCACCACGATCATCTGGCCGCCGCCAACCTTCTGGGCCAACGAGTCAGGGGTGACGGCCTGCGGGGCGTGGGTGGCGGTGGGCTTCGCCGTGCCCGTGATCTCCTTCTTGTCCTTGGGGTTCCAGCCGCGGACCTCCACCCCGGAGACCTGGGCCACCGCGCTCATCCGGCCGTAGAACTCCAGGAGGTTGGCGCCGAAGACCAGCTGGGCCGGGTCCTGCGCCTCCGTGTCCGTGCCGGCCGGGCCCGTGGACGAGGCCACCGGCGCCTTGAAGCGCAGCGTGTCGCCGTCCATCCTGAGGTCGTAGCCCGCCGTGGCGGCGAGGCCGTAGAGGAACTCCAGGTCTGACTGGTTGGCCTGGAGCACGTGGTCCAGGGTGCCGCTGGTGGCGTCCGCATCCACGTTCAGGCTGGCGTTGGCGGCCACCTGCTGCACGATGTCGGAGATGCTCATGTCCTGGTAGGTGGCCGTCCGGCGCCCGGAGGCCAGCCGATGGCTCTTGTCGTAGCCGCGGATGACCACCCGGGTTCCCGAGGCGTCGCAGTCCGCCTCGAGCCCGGTGATCTCCGCCGTGATCAGGTCCTGCTCCTGGGCGTCGTAGGGACCCCCCGCGCGGATCTTGATCTCCTTGCCGATGTCGAAGCCCGCCCGCGAGACCACGTCCAGCGCGAAGTCGCGGAAGACCAGCGAGAACGTGTCCGGCGCGGTGAGCCGGTCCACCACGGTGGCCGCCTCCAGCTGGCCGAGGACGCCCGTGTCCAGCGCGGAGCCGTCAAGCTCCACGGCCCAGCCGGTGGGGGCGACACGGATCTGGGGCATGGACTAGCGGCTCCCCCGGAGGCTGTTCGCCGTGGGGATGAGGAGCCTGCGGCCGGCGGACACCCGCTGGGGATCGTCGATCCCGTTGGCCTCGGCGATGGCACGCCAGTGGGCGGGCCTGCCAAGCTCCCGGAACGCGACGGACTGCAGCGTGTCCCCCTCCGTCAGGGTGTGGACCCTGCTGCTGCCGATGGCGTGCGACGTGGGGTTGGTGGGCGGGGCGCTGACGAGGGTGCCCTTGATCTCCAGCGCCACGGTCGCCCGGACGGGCGTGCCGTCCTTCCGGAACAGCTTGTAGGTGACGTTGGCCTTGGTGATGTAGCCCTCGAAGTTGTCGAGGTACTTGTTGCCCCACACGAACTTGACCCGCGGCGGCATGGGGTTCGCAGGGGTCGCCGCACCACCACCACCACCACTGCTGCTGCTGCTGCTGCTCCCGGCGGCGGTGGGGGGCGGCGTGTTCCGCGGGTCCGGGCGCATCCAGTTGAGGATGGTGTTGATGGGCCCGGTGACGTCGCCCTCGAACTCCTTGAAGGCATCGAAGAGGAGGTCGCAGGTCAGCGTGATCTCGCTCGTGCCCGTGTAGGCGGCGGTGCCGCCCGGGCTGGTGACGTTCGGCGCGTATGCGACGGCGGCGGTCTGCAGCACCTGGTAGGTGGTGGGGTTGAACATGACCTCCAGGGAGGTGCGCTCGCCTTCCGGGGCCGCGACCCCCACCACCTGGAGCTTCGCCTTGACGGGTGTGTTCAGCGTCAGGGCACCCGTGAGGGTCGCGGCGGCGCCAACGGCTTCCATCACCATGGCATGAACCTCAGAACGCCACGCTGGCGGTGATGGAGCCGGTCATCAGGCCCGCCGCCGCGCTCGCCAGCCCGCCGATCAGGCTGATCTCCTCGTAGATGAGCTCCAGGGTCTCCGTCGCCACGGCGTTGCTCATGATGTCCAGCGACGGGCCGGTCCACTTCACCGGCACCACGCCCATGAGGTCCCAGGACGTGATCGCCTTGCCCTCCGCGGTCATGGCGGTGATGCCCAGGGTGCTGGGGATCACCTTGAGCATGTTCGCACCCAGCCAGGCCATGATCACGGGCGAGGTGGAGTCAACCGGTCGCGTGAGCCGCAGCCGGTCCGTCTTCACGGGCCCGATGAGCTGGTGGACGTAGGTGTTGACCCCGCCCTCTCGGTAGGCCTCCACCTCGTACTCGGTGGTGAGGCCCTCAACCTTGGTCCACGTGCCCAGCGGGATGATGCCGTCAAGGACCACGTGGTAGGAGATGCTCAGCGCGGGATCGGACATCGATCGCTCCTAGAACACATCGAAGGTGAGGCCGCGGGCCTCGCGCTCGTGGATGACCTCCGAGCGGAGCTGGCGGCGGATCCGGCCGAAGATGGCCGTGGCGAGGCGGTCAAGGTCTGCTTCCGACTGCGGGGCCTGGGCGGAGCCGGCGCCCGCGGACGAGGTGCTGGGCGTGGTGTCCACGGTGGTCTCGATCTCCCCGATGTGCACGGCGCGCTGGACGCTGGTGCCGCCAGAGCTGCTGGAGGCGGCGGGCGCGCTGCTGTGGTTCGCGGTCGATGCGCTGCCGCCTGGGGCGCGCGAGGTCTGCACGGTGGGGATGGCGGCGGCTGCGGCGGGCCGGGGAAGGGCCATGGACGGCTGGGCCGTGACGCCCTGGCGGGGCGTCCACGGGAGGGCCGGCGCGCTGGGCGACGGGGCCGTGGGCGCGGTCATCGCCGCGACGGGCGAGGGCTCCGGGATGGACGTGCGGCCGGAGCCCGGGACCCCGGGCGTGGGCAGGTGGATCTCCATGGGGCGCGCGGGTGCGCTCACGGGTGCGGATCCGGGGCTCGCCAGGCGCTGGAGCGGCACCACCTCGGCCGAAGCGGAGGCAGGCGAGACCGAGGCGATGGCGGGGGAGGTCATCGCGGACGGGGTTGCTGCGTCACCGGGCGCGTCCGAGGAGGAGCTGCTCGAAGGGGAGCCGTACCGGGCAGGGACCGGGGCGGGGCTGGATGGCGCCGCGGAGCCGGCGGACGCCCCGGCATCCGGGACGGTTACGCTGGGCTGCAGCGGACGCGCGCCCATCGTGGGGCGCGTGGTCGTGGCGGCGGACTGGCGACCGGGCCGGGACGTGGGAGCCGAGGTGCTCGCGGGCGTCGTTGACGTGGCGGCGGACCGCTGGACCGATGCCCGGGGCGCGGACGCGGCCGACGCTCCGTGGTCGTGTCCGGCGTGGCTGCCGCTTCCGCCGCTCGCGGGCGAGCGATGGGCAACGGGCAGGACGGGGAGCGACCGAGCGGCAGGGGCGCCTGCGGGGGCGCTCGCGGGGGCCGGGGAGGCGCCCGCGGCCAGGCCCAGTGACGAGGAGCTGCTTGCGGTCGCTCCGCTGCCCGAGGCGTCCGGCAGGAGCCCGGCGGCGACCGCGGCCTGGCGGACAAGCGCGAGGGACGGCGCCTCCGATCCAGAGGCGGAGCGCTGGGCCACCGCGTCCGCGGGTGCAGCGCTGAGCGGTGCGCCCAGGCCCATTCGACGTGAGGCGATGGGACTGGTGGGAACCGCCGACACGGGGCTCGCCGAGGACGAGGACGAAGCGGGCGTGGCGGCCGGGGCCGGCACGGAGGACGCCGCGGCGGCGACCGGGGAGGGGAGCGGCGCGCCGAGGCCCGCACGCGCGGTGGAGGAGGTGGTGGCCTCCGCCCAGCGGCCGGCGGGGCGGGCGGCCGGGGCACCCTTGACCTGGGCCGGCGCGGAGAGCGGCATGGACGGCGCGGCGCCCTGAGACGCCGGAGCGGCGGCCGGCAGGCTCGCGGCAGGCGCAGGACCTGGTGCGGAGGGCGCGCTCGCAGCTCGCTGGGCCGTCACGGGCCGGGCAGGAGACAGCGGCGGCGCCACGGTGAGCGGCCGGACCGGCGGCGTGGCCTGCGCGGACGGCGCAACCGCGGCCACGGAACGCACGGGCGCCGGGTCGGCGGCGGCCTCGGCGGCGGCGCCAACGGAGCTCCAGTCAATCGCCGGCTCCTCGGCCGAGGCAGCGCCCGCGGCCTTGCGCTGGACCGGCCGCGTGGGCATGTCGCCGTGACGGGTCAGGCTGGGCACGGCGGACGGCTTCGCGACGACAAGGCCCGCAGGAGCGGCCGGGGAGACCTCGTGACCCAGGGGCTGCACGATGGGCGGCAGCGGCCGGTGGCCCGGGACGTCGTCCAGGAAGGCGCGCGGGTTGGCCACGAGCGGCGCGGCGGCCACGGTCCGCTGGATGGGCGGCAGGCTGCGCCAGGCGCCGGTGGCCGGGGCGTCGGACGAGCCCGCGCCATCGGAGGCGTGCTGGTGATCAGGGGTGGAGGCCGGAGTGGCGCCGCCGGCGGCGCCCTCCCCGGAACCGGAGGCGCTCCCGCCGGACGATGCGCCGCGGCCAAACGGCCAAGGCAGACGCACGGGGCTCTAGCCCTCCTCGGACAGGCGCTTGTTGATCTTGCCGATCTCGTCGACGAACCGGAGCCGGAGCGGGTGCTCCATGTCCAGGATCTCGTCCATCGGCCAGTGGAAGTGGTAGGCGACGTACGCGACCTCCTCGTACAGGCGGTCGGTCGCGTACGTCACGATTCCCCCAGGCGCTGCTCACCCGCCACGTCAACTGCGAACCCGTGCCCGCAGGCCGGGCAGCTGACGGAGGCCTGGGTGTGGCCCTCCTGGTTGATCCGCCGGTACAGGTCCTGCAGGAACGCGAGGTCCGAGGCGAAGAGCCCCTCGATCACGCCCGTGTGGACCTGTGTCAGCGTCCCGAGCTTCGTGATCACCCGGGAGAGGAGAAGGATCGTGAGGTAGGCCTCGTTCTCCCGAACCCGCGGGTCACGCTGCGGGGTGATCTCGTCACGTGCCGTCGCCAGGCGCATCACGCCCTCGCGATGGACCGTGCCGGTTCCGTCAACGTAGCCGCGGGGGAGCACGAACGCGTACTCGGTTCGAAGGGTCTCGGTCACGCTCGTGCTCCCGCGCTGGTTCGGGATCTCAGGCCAGGGCCGCGGCTGTCAGGGGCTAGCCCTTGACGAGCAGCTCGCAGCTGATGGTCGCCTCCTCGATCTGCACGCCGCTGGCGGTGGCACCGCCCTCGGAGAGCGAGATCTTGGAGACCATGCCGTTGGTGAAGTTGTACCGGAGCACTTCCTCACCCACGGTGTTCATGAGGATCACGGAGCCGTTGCGACGGTCCGGGGTCCCCTGCATCACGGCCAGGTGCCAGTCCCAGAGCTCGGAGGCTCCGGTCAGGCCGCGCTTGAGCGTGATGGTGGGCGTCTTCGGCTTGCCCGGGAGCTTGCCGATGTAGACCTTGCCCTGCTCCGTGACGTACGGGTTGTCGACGATCTCAACCTCGCTCGAGATGCCCGAGACGGCGTTGAAGTTCGCGACGACGCCGACACCGTCGATGTCGAGCAGCACATTGCCTTGGAGAACGGGATCGGTGGTCGCCATGCGTCCCTCCGTTGGGTGGCGTGATCAGGCGGTGGGGACTACTCGCCGTCCGGGCTGCCCGAGAACTGGGCGATCCGGAAGACGACGAACTCGGCCGGCTTCACGGGCGCGATGCCGATGTCCACGATCAGCTGGCCCGCGTCGCGGGTCTCGGGCGGGTTGTTCGTCTCGTCGCAGATGACGAAGAACGCCTGGTCCGGGGTCGCGCCGAAGAGCGCGCCGTCTCGCCAGACCCGCAGGAGGAACGCGTTGATGGTCCGCTTCACGCGGCCCCAGAGGCGCATGTCGTTCGGCTCGAAGACCACCCACTGGGTGCCCTCGAAGATGCTCTCCTCGACGTAGTTGAAGAGGCGCCGGACGTTCAGGTACCGCCAGGCCGGGTCGCTCGAGATGGTGCGGGCGCCCCAGATGCGGATGCCGCGGCCCGGGAACGAGCGGATGCAGTTGATCCCGTTGGGGTTCAGCTGGTCGTGCTCGCCCTTGGTGATGTTCAGCTCAAGGCTGATCGCACCGCGGATGACCTCGTTGGCCGGGGCCTTGTGCACGCCGCGCGTGTCGTCGTTGCGGGCCCAGATGCCGGCGACGTGGCCGGACGGGGGCACGAACCTCGCCTGGCCGGACAGCGGGTCGAAGACCTTGATCCAGGGCCAGTAGAGCGTGGCGTACTTGGAGTCGTAGCCCGCCTTGTCGACGCGCCACTCCTTGACCTGCTGCGCGTTGAGCGACGGGGGCGCGTCCAGGATGGCGACGCGGTCACCCATCAGCTCGCAGTGGGCGATCATCGCCAGCTGCACGGCCTGCAGGCCCTCGAGGTCGATGATGCCCTGCTCGTACACGGCCATCAGGTCCGGCACGGAGAGCATGGTGACCTCGTCCACGGCCTCGAGCCCGGCAAAGCCGGTCCGGTCCGCGGAGTTGCCCACGTAGTCCTTCGGCGTGACGCGTGCCGGGACGGACGACGTGCCGCCGGACAGGGTCACGGACGCGTTGGCCGGGGCCGCGAGGGCGCCGGTCTCCTCGATCGTGATGGTCTTGGACTGGGCCTTGACCACCGTCGCGACGTTGGTCTTGCCCTTGCCCGTCGTGAGGCCGTCGAAGGTCTCCACGACCTTGCCGCCCTGCTTGACGACGAGCTTGAAGGTGCTGGCATCGCCGTCCCCGGAGACCTGGGTCTCCACGGCGATGTTGTTGCCCGAAGGGCCCGCCTCGAGGGCGGCGACGCGGAACGCGGGCTTGCCGCCGTCCGCTGCGCTGGGCACATCGCCGGCGGCGATGGGCTGGACCCCGTCCGCGCCCACGCGGACAACATAGGCGGCCCCGCCGCCGTTGAGGAAGTAGCCGTAGACGGCGTGCGCCAGGTACGAGCCTTCGACGAACTCGCCGAAGGTGGCCGTGAACTGGTTCCAGTTCGTGACCAGGGTGGGCGTGTTGGCCGGCCCGCGAGCCGCGAGTCCGACGAACGCGGCGACGGCCGTCCCCACGCCCTCGATCGGACGCGACCCGGCCTCCACCTCCTCGACGTAGACGCCGGGTGACAGATAGTTCGGCATGCGTGGCCCTCTTCCGGTGGTTGAGATCCCGACTCCGTGACGGTCGCGCATGCCGCGGTCCGGGGATACGTCCGACGGGGCGCGCGGGAGGGCGGGCGCGGTTGCCCGAAAGGGCACGCAGGGATGCCCGGACGCGTGCCCCCCGCTGGTCTGGCGGCGAGGGCCCGCGCACACGACCATCTCCGCATGATCCATGACGTCGATCAGCTGCTGGAGAAGCTGGTCCGCCGCGAGGCCCTCAACGGGGGCTCGGTGGACCTGGTGTTCGACGCGCCCACCAAGGAGTGGGTCGCGCGGCGCAGCGGGCCCAGCGTCAACCTGTACCTCTACGACATCCGCGAGGACCTCCAGCGCCGCGTGCCCATCTGGGAGGACAAGCGCGCCGCCAACGGCGAGGTGGAAGGGCGCTTCCAGCCGGCCCGCCGCTTCCGCCTGGCGTACCTGGTCACCGCCTGGACCCAGCGCCCGGAGGACGAGCACCGCCTCCTCTCGTCGCTGCTCGTCTGCTTCCTGCGCAACCCCATGCTCAAGCCCGGTGACCTGGGTGGCTCCCTGGACGAGGCGCAGCTGCCGGTCTACATCGACGTGGGGCAGCCGGAGACCCAGGAGCGCTCGCTCGCGGACATCTGGTCTGCCATGGGCGGCGAGCTGAAGCCGTCCCTGGACGTGGTGGTCACGGCGCCCATCGTGGTGGGCAATCCGTCGCCCTACGGCCCGCCCGTTCGCTCCGCGCCCACCATCGGCCTCGCAACGCGGGCTGCCGCCGGGCCGGCCGAGATCGTTGGCGGCCCCAATGGGCCCATGGGCACGCGTGCGCGCCCGAAGCCCGGCTTCGTCTCCGCAGATCCCATCCCCGAGGAGCAGGTGGGCGCCCGTCCCGGCAAGAAGGAGGGTGGCCTCAGCCTCCGCGTGCGCGGCGCCCGCCGGTGACCGCGGAGGCCCATCCGGGCACCGGGGGTGCGGCCGCCTCGAAGGCCGGAGGTGCGGCCGGTGCCGCCAAGAGCGTGGACACCCGGGCTCCACGGCCGCCAGACCCCTCGCTGCTGCACCTGTACGGGCGTCTCGGCCTGGTGGAGCACAGGATCCGGGCGGCGGTGGAGCGCCGGCGCGCCGTGGACGCGGACCCGGACGACCGGTTCCGCGGCCTCTACATCTCCGAGGAGCAGGTGGACCGGCTCCTGGACCCGGCGGCCGATGCCGGTGCCGTGACCCGCGCCGCCGTCGCGGAGGCCCAGGCTCGGGACGAGGACGACCTCGCGGCCCTGGAGCGGATGGCGGACGAGGCCACGGCTGCGGGCTATGACGTCCGCCTGCGCCGCCTCGCCGTCACCTTCGGGCTGGACGAGCTGGAGACGGACATCCTCCTCGTGGCGCTTGCCCCGGACCTGGACCCGCGCTTCGAGCGCCTCTACGGCTACCTCCACGACGACGTCTCGCGCCGGCGCGCCTCCGCGGGCCTCGCCCTGGAGCTGGCCGGCGGTCCTCGCCAGGCGGCGGAGGGTCCGGCACGCAGCCGCCTCGGCAGCCACGGCCCCCTGGTGGAGGCGGGCCTCCTCATCGTGGAGGACGGCGACCGGCCGTTCCTCACCCGCTCCCTGCGGGTCCCGGACCGGGTGGCCGCCCACCTCCTGGGCGACGATCGGCCGGACCCCGTGGTGGCCCCGCTCCTCGCGGATCCGCCCGAGGTGGGGTTCGGCGACGTGGCGGTGCTCGCCCGGGCGCTGGGTGCCGGCGTGCCCGTGGTCTACATCCGCCAGCAGCCCGGCGCCTCGGCGCGCGGGCTCGCGCAGGCCGCGTTCACCGCCGCCGGGCGCCCGTGCGTCCACCTGGATCTCGAGCGGCTCACCGCGCTGGACGAGCCCGCCGCGATCGCCGTCGCAGCCACCCGCGAGGCGCGCCTCCGGGGTGCCGGCCTGGTCGTGGGGCCGGTGGACGGCCTGGCCGAACGGGGTGCCGCCGCCGTGCGCGCCTTCGGCGAGAGCACGCCGCCAGTGGTTGTCCTGGGCGTTCGCGGCTGGGACCCCGCCTGGTCCAAGGAGCCGCCGCTGGTCCTGGACGCGCCCGCCCCCACGGAGGACGAGCGGCACGCCCTCTGGGTCACGGCGCTGGACGGGGCTGCCGCACCGGACTTCGACCCGTCCGTTGCCACGCGGGCCTTCCGGCTGGCGCCGGAGCAGGTGGTCCGGGCCGCGAGGGCGGCGCACCGGGCGGCCGTCGCCGCGGACCGGCCCTTGGAGCTGCCGGACATCGCCGCGGGTGCGCGCGCTCAGAACGCCGCCGGCCTGGAGCGCCTGGCGCGCCGCGTGGAGTCCAGGAACGGATGGGACGACCTCGTCCTGCCCCGCCTCGTGGGCGCCCAGCTGCGGGAGATCGCCGCGCGGGCACGGCACCGCGATCGCGTCATCGGGGAGTGGCGGATGGGCCATGCCGCAGCCCGGGGCAGGGGCGTCACCGCGCTCTTTGCCGGCGACTCCGGCACGGGCAAGACGATGTCCGCGGAGGTGCTCGCGGGCGACCTTGGCCTGGACCTCTACGTCATCGACCTGTCCACCGTGATCGACAAGTACATCGGCGAGACGGAGAAGAACCTCGACCGCATCTTCACGGAGGCGGACAGGGTGAACGGCGTGCTCCTCTTCGACGAGGCGGACGCTCTCTTCGGCAAGCGCTCCGAGGTGAAGGACGCGCGCGACCGCTACGCCAACGTGGAGGTGGCCTACCTGCTCCAGCGGATGGAGCGGTTCGACGGCATCGCCATCCTGACCACGAACCTGCGGTCCAACGTGGACGAGGCCTTCACGCGACGCCTTGATGCGATCGTGGACTTCCCGATGCCGGAGGAGGACGACCGCCGGCACCTCTGGGAGCGGAACCTGCCGGCGCGGGTCCCGCGCGACGAGGGCCTGGACATCGCCTTCCTCGCCCGCCGGTTCAAGATCGCGGGCGGCAACATCCGCAACATCTGCGTCTCCGCGGCCTACTTCGCGGCAGCGGCGGACCGGCCGATCTCCATGACGGACCTGGTCCGCGGCACGGAGCGCGAGTACCGCAAGCTGGGCCGCCTGGTCACCGAGGCGGAGTTTGGCCGGTA